>NZ_JBKIOZ010000001.1:0-78923 GCF_046600495.1 Candidatus Phytoplasma pyri
ATATTTTATTTTAAAAAATTAAAATGGTGGAGGGGAATGGATTCGAACCATCGTACCTTTCGGAACAGTTTTACAGACTGCTGCGTTTAACCACTTCGCTACCCCTCCAAAACAAATTATAATTAATTCAAAACCAATTAAAATTTTACCATATTAAAAAATAAAAATCAAATTTTTTTATTTTTTTTAAAAAAAAAATTAATTATTTAAAAAATATAAAATAATAAATAAATAATTTAAAAAGTTTATTCATAATTTTTTTGTTTTAATAAATAATATTTTTTTTCCATTTGTTTACGGTTAAAAATAGTTTGAAAAATAGTATAAGTATTACCAACTAACCAATATAAAGACAAAACATTATCATTAAAAGCAGCGAAAACCATAATAGCAACCATGAAATAACTAACTATTTTAAAACTTTTTTCAGTTTGTTCTTTTTTATCTTTTTCTTCTGTACTTAAAACATTATAAGTTTTGTTTTGTAAATAAAATGGTTTTTTAAAACTAATTTTATTTAAAATAATCATAGTTACACCTACAAAAGTTGAAAGTAAAATTTTAATTAAAATATCTCCTATAAAAATATCATTAGTTGTTGAAGTTGATAGTTTAATAAAGCCTAAAAACGGTTTTTTATCTAAAAATTGATTATCTAAATTAAAAATACCTCCTGGAATACGAAAACGATTCAAAGTAGTCAACATAGACATAAAAATAGGTAATTGCAAAAATGTTGTAAACATACCTAAAAAACCAACATTATATTTTTTATAAACCTTTAAAGTTTCTAATTGCATTTTTTGAATCGAAACAGGATCTTTTTTTAAAATATATTTATTTCTAATTTTATCTATTTCAGGTTGTACTAAACTCATATTCAAACTAAAAGTACTAGTTTTAGTATAAATTGGCCAAGATAAAGTTCTAATTAAAATAGTAGTTAAAATAATACCAAAACCTAAATTGCCAAATAAATGAGAAAAAATGTATAGAAAAAAACCAATAGAAATTATTAAAGCATTCCAAACGTAATAAAAACCTAACAGACCACTCCAATTCAATTTAGAAGGCCATTGAATGGGTAAATATCCAGAATTATAGACAAATATTGGAAATTGAATATCATTGTTAATTTCAGAAATTAAATGAGGAGGATTATTATTTTCTACCGTAACTTGTTTAATAATCTCATTATATGCAGTTAAATCTTGTTGATTAATTTCTGTTTTTGTATTATTTAATAATTTCTTTATTTTATATTCTTCATTATTATTACTACTAATATTTGAAAATTTTAAAAAACAATCTTTATTATCATTTATGTCAAAATATTTTTTATATTTTTCATCAACAATATATTTATAATTAGTTCCAATCAAAACAGTAAAAAAATCTTTAACATTGTCTAATTTTTGTTTTTGTTGTTTTTTATTTTTTTGAACAGAATTATCTTCTTCTAAATTAAAATAAAGATAATTAAAACCATAATTAGTATCCAATCTAATTATATTTTTAGTTTGATTTGGAACATAAATAATTTCAATAGTTTTTGAATCATTATTTAATTTAATTTGAATATTATTAAATACATTGTTGTTTTTTTCTAACTCTTGAATTTGAATATTTTGTTCTTGATTATTAGTATATAATTTAAAAACATCTAAATATTTTTCCATTAACAATTTAATATCAGAATTATTTTTGTTTGATTCATTTTTTAATTCTTTACTAAATTCTGAAATTGCATGTTTATTGTTAAAAATAGGCACTACATAAAGTAAATGTTCTTTGGGGTCTTTTTTAACCAAAATAAATTTTATTAAAATAAACAAAAAAATAAAAAATAATACTAAAAAAATAATTTTTGTAAAATTAATTCTTTTTTTAAACATAATATTTTAATTCCTTAATAAATTTAAATTACTAAATTAGATCTTTTTAATAAAAGAAAAAACTCTTCTTTAATTTGGTGAAATATTAAATTTTTAGCTTTAGGTTTTATCACTAAAACAAAAGATATTTTAAAATCAATTAAAACATGAAATTCGTTAATAATCATTCTCAAACGTCTTTTAATTAAATTTCTTTCATGAGCTTTACCATATTTTTTACCAATACTTAAAGCAAATTTAAAATTTTTTTGAGTTTTATTTTTTAAATAATATAAAACAAAAAAAGAATTACCAATACTTTTTTTTAATTTTAAAATATTACTAATATCAATATCTTTTTTAATAATAAATTTTTTTTTCATAAGTTCAAATTTAGATTAATTTTAATAAATTATAAATCCATAAATAAAAATTTTAATAATTATAATCTTTATATTTGATAATTTAATAATTAAACTGTCAAACGTACACGTCCTTTAGATCTTCTTGCAGCGATAACTCTTTTACCACCAGTAGTAGAAATTCTAGCTCTAAAACCATGAGTTCTTTGTCTTTTAATTTTACTTGGTTGATATGTTCTTTTCATATAAAATAATCCCGTACCTCTTTTTCTTAAATTATAACTAGATTTTTTTTATTTGTCAACAATAAACAAATTAAAAATTTTTAAAAAAATATTTTGAATAAAATATAATTTTTATTTAAATATTTAAAATTATTTTATTATCTATTAAAATTATAATTAAATGAATATTTATTTTACTAAATTTTATTATAAAAAAGTTTTAAAATAACTAAAAAAATATCAACATTACATATAAAAATAATAGATTTATTAAAAATTAATTTTAAATTTTTTGATTTATTATTATAATAAAATAAATTAATTAAAATTTTTAAAATAATAAATAAATTATCAATAAATTTTTATTATTTTTTCCCTAACAAAGAAAAAAGATTTTTTTTATAACTTTCTACTCCAGGTTGATCAAAAGGATTAACCTCTAAAAGATAAGCAGAAAGAGCACAAGCTTTTTCAAAAAAATATACTAAATAACCAAAATGATATTCATCTAAATTATCAAAAGTAATTTCTATATTAGGAACATTACCTTGAATATGAGACATTTTTACAGCCTTTAAAGCACATTTATTTACATAAGATAAACTTTTATTTGATAAATAATTTAATTTATCAATATCGTTAAATAAATTAGGAATCAAACAATCATTAGGCATATTTTTAACATTTAAAATGGTTTCAAAAAAAATTTTCGGACCTTCTTGTAAATATTGTCCTAAAGAATGTAATTCTGAAGTAGCATAAAAACCACACGGAAAAAGAGATTTACCATTTTTACCTTCAGATTCCGCAAACAATTGTTTCCACCAATCAGTGAAAGAAATTAAATTAGGTTCATAACTAACTAATAATTCAATATGTTTTTGTTTTTGATATAAAAGAAATCTAGCAACAGCATATTGATAAGAAATGTTTTGTGATAATTCATAACTACTAGTATCATAAAATGCATCTCTAGCACCTTTTAAAATATTTTCTATGTTGATATTTGAGAAAATAAAAGGCAAAAACCCTACTGTAGATAAAATACTAAAACGTCCACTTATTGATTCTGGAATATAAAAAACTTCATATTCCTCCTGTAAAGCTAATTTCAATAAATTTCCTTTATTTTTACTAGTTGTTACAAAAATTCTTTTTTTAGTTTCTTTTTTACCGAATTTTACTTCTAATTCTTGTTTTAAAATTCGAAATGCAATAGCTGGTTCAATAGTATTTCCTGATTTAGAAATAATATTAATAGCCCAATTTTTGTTTTTTAAATATTTAATTAAATTAGATAAATAAAAACCTGATATTTGATAACCAGCGAAAATAATTTGAGGTTTAGATAACATAAAGTCAAATTTTAAAAAATCTAAACCAGCTTTTGCACCATAATAAGAACCACCTGCTCCAATTACTATTAAAACTTCTAAATTATAATAAGATTTAATTTGATTAATTCTAATAATTTCTTGAGAATTAACTTTAAAAGGTAAGTCTAACCAACCTAAAAAATCTTTTCCAACACCTTGTTTATTTTGCATATTTTGATGAATTGTTTTAATTTTAGATATTAACTTCTGGCTTTCTTTTTCAAAATTAATAAATTTTTTTAAACCAGATAAATTTAATTTTAATCCCATATAATTTTAAAAAAACTCCTTTTTTAGGATATTTATTTTTTTAAACTATTAGAAAAAATAAAAGTATAAAATTTTATATTTAAAAAAAATCTAAAAAATAATAAATTAAAAAATAACTATAAATTATTATAATATAAAAATTATAATTCAAAAATTTTAAAAATCTCTTATATTTTTTCAAATTAATTTATAAATAAATTTTTTTCAATGTATTAAAATTTAAAATTAAAAAATTAATTATTATTTTCAAAACGAATAAAAAGTATTTCTTTTGAAGATATTGTTTTACTTTCGGTTACGCCAAAAATTTCTAAACTAGCGAAAGTATTATTCTCAGATTTAATTTGTTTTAAAATAGAAGCAGCTGTAGTGGGCAAAAAGGGTTGTAACAAAACGCCAATAAATCTTAAAGTCTCTACTAAACTATATAAAACATGATCTAAAACATCTTGTTTATCGGTTTCTTTAAATAATTCCCAAGGTTTAGACAAATCAATGTATTTGTTAGAAAAACGTGCTAATTTCATAATAACTTCTAAAGCATCAGAAACATGAAAATTAAATATTTTTTGTTTTATTAATGGTAAAGCTTCTAAAGATTTTTTTGATAAATCAATTTCTAAAATTTCCGGTAAAATAACCTTTTTTAAATTGCAATTACGATAAGCTTTTAACATACCTAAGGTTCGATTTAACAAATTACCTATAGTATTAGCTAAATCAGTATTATTTCTTTCTATTAATAATTCATGTGTAATATTTCCATCTTGATTATATGGTATTTCATGTAACATAAAATAACGAATTGTATCAACTGAAAAAATTTTTAATAAATCATCAATATATAAAACATTACCTTTAGATTTACTCATTTTATTTTTTCCAAATAAAATAAAGGGATGAATGAAAAATTGTTTTGGCAAAGGTAATTCTAAAGATATCAGTAAAATTAAAAAATGAATTAAATGAAAACGTATAATGTCTTTCCCTATTATATGAAGATCACATGGCCAATATTTTGAAAATTCTTTACTTTTAGACAAATTCGGATGATAATTTAAACCAGTTATATAATTTAATAAAGCATCAACCCAAACATAAACAAAATGTTTCGAATTAAAATTCAAATTAATACCATATTTACAAAAAGTTCTAGTAATACATAAATCAGGTAGAGGCTCTTTTAATAAATTCAAAATCTCTTGTTTTTTATTATCAGGTTTAATTAAAAAATTATTATTTTTTAAAAAATCATATAATTTTTTTTGATATTTAGATAATTTGAAAAAATAAACTTCTTCACTACTCCATATGGGAATTTCACCATTTTTAGTTAATCCATTCACTAAATCTTTTTCTAAAATATAAGATTCTTCAATAACAGAATAAAAACCTTCATATTTACCTAAATAAATATCTTTTTGTTGATATAACTTGTCTAAAATTGCTTGTACTGATTTTTTATGATTTTCATTGGAAGTTTTAACAAATTTATCATAACTGACATTCATTAAATCATAAATTCTTCTAATTTCTTTAGAAAAATAATCAACATAAGTTTGTGGTTTTTCATTTTTAGATTTTGATTTTTGTAATATTTTTTGTCCATGTTCATCTGTACCAGTTTGAAAATAAACATCATAACCTTCTAATCTTTTAAAACGAGCTAAACAATCAGCCAAAACAACTTCATAAACATTACCAACATGAGGAATATCTGAAGCATAAGCAATAGCTGTAGCAAGATAAAATTTTTCTTTTTTTTTCATTTTTTATAATTCCTCAAAAAATTAAATTTTATATTTTTTATAAATTTCTTTCTTAGAAATTTTTCTTTCTTTAGAAACTTTATCAAAAGATTCTTTTTCGTTAAAACCTTGTTTTAAATACAATTGAATGTGTTGCGATAAAGAAAAATTTTCATAAAACATAGAATATTTGTTAAAACCTTCAATTACTATAACATATTCACCTTTTAAAAATAATTCTTTTTTTAAAATTTCTTCTAATGAAGTATTAATTATTTGTTCAAATTTTTTAGTTAACTCTCTCGCTAAAGAAATTTTTCTATTACCATAAAGTTTTTTTAACAATTTTAAGGTTTCTAATACTCTATAAGATGATTCATAAATTAATAAAGTTGCTTCACAAAATTGATATTTTAATAAAAAAAGTTTTTTTTTATTTTGTAATCTAGGTAAAAAACCTAAAAAAATTAAAGGTAATTTAAAAGAAGAAGTAATAAAAGCTGTTAAAAAAGCAGTTACTCCAGGAATAGCTATTGTATGAAAACCACTTTTTTGCACTTCTTGAACTAATAAATCACCAGGATCACTAATTAAAGGTGTCCCGGCATCACTAATTAAAGCTAAATTATGATTAGAAGTTAAAAGTTGTAATATTTTATTTAAACGTTTTTGTTGATTATATTGATAAAAAGAAATTATAGGTTTTTTAATATCATAAAAATTTAAAAATTTTTTTGATATTCTTGTATCTTCGGCTAAAATAAAATCCACAGATTTTAAAATTTGTAAAGCTCTTAAAGTTATATCAGATAAATTACCAATCGGAGTAGATACTAAATATAAAGTAGGTTTTATTTCTATAAAACTTTTTTGTGATAAAAACATTAATCTTAATTTTCCTTTAATTTAAAAATATTATTTTTTAAAACAAATATCATCAAAACCAATTAATAAAGTCATAAATAAATCTTCATCATTAAGTAAATATTTTTCTTTTTTTTGTAAATTTATAATTAAATTTATAATCATATTTAAATTTTTAATAGAAAAATCTATCAAAAAAATATCTGGTATTTCAGAATTATAAAAATAATCAATATTGGTTTTTTTGTAAAAAATAACTATAAAATATTTTAACAAACAAGTTGATAAATCTCGAAACCAACCATTTTTTTCTTTTAATATCGGACAATTAATAAATATAGTTCTTAAAAAACATGATTTTTGTAAACCTTCAATAATATTTAAAAAAGTTTTTTTAAAATTAATATAATAAGAACTATTAAAAAAAATTAAATTTATTCTTTCTTGTTTAATTAAAGAAATCAAAAAACAATCTATAAATTCAAAACCTTCTTCTTTCAATAACAAATATTTTTTTTGTTCTTCAACAATATAAGAAAAAGATAAACGAAAAACTTGACAACGTGATAAAATAGTTGGTAATACTTGCGATAAATCATCAGATAATAAAAAACCATGAGTATTTTGATTAAATTGGTTTTCTAAAAAATTTAATAAAATATTACTAGCTGAATAAGTCATTTGATTAATATCTTCAATTACAAAAACTCTCTTTTTATATAATAATGGTTTTTGTAAAAAATAAAACTTTAAATTTAAAATATCTTCTTTTTTAATCAAAGAATCATTGTTAGTTAAATAATAAAAATTAGGATAAATGTTTGTTGTTATTAATTGTTCTAATGTTAAATTTTGATTATCAATTTTTAAAATTTCATAAGATATTTTAATGACTAATTCTTTTTTATTTAAATTTTTGTTGCCTTCAATTAAATACAAATGAGATATTTTTTTATTTTGAATAATTTTTTGAAATTTTTGATATAATTCAAACGATTCCAATATCATTATTTAACCTTAACATTTAAAAATTTTATAACTTTTTGATAAATAATTTCAAAAATATTTTCTAAAGATTGTTTACCATCAATTAATATAATTCTTGATTTATTTTTTTTAAAAATATTTAAATAACCTTCTCGTACACGTTCATGAAAATCCATTTTCTCTAAATCAAAATTATCTAATTTTTCTTTTCTAAAATTTTTAATGCGTTGAATACCAATAAAAGGTTCTAAATCAATATAAAAAGTAATATTAGGTAAATATTTTAAAGCATAAAAATTAATTTTATAAACAAAATCTTCTCCTAAATTTCTTCCATAACCTTGATAAGCTACTGATGAATCTAAAAAGCGATCACAAATAACAATTTTTTTTTGTTGAAGAGATGGAATAATAACTTGATTTAAATGTTCTATTCTATCTGCTGCATATAATAAAGATTCAGTGTAACAATTTAGTTTTTTAAAAGAAGAATTTAAAAGCATTTTTTGAATTGGTTGCGTTTGTAAACAACCTCCAGGTTCTTTAGTCAATATTATCGAGTAATTTTGTTCAATTAATTTTTGTTCTAATTTTTTTGATAAAAAAGTTTTACCTGTACCCTCTCCACCTTCAAAAGAAATAAACATTATGTACCCCTCTTATTATAATTAATAAAAAATTTTTTTTAAAATTAAACCTTTAGCAGGCGCTAATAGTCTAGCTTTTTGATTAATTTTTAAATCTAACATTTGTTTAAATTCTGATAAAGTTTTTTTATTTTGAGAAATTTCAATTAAAAAACCAACTAAAAAACGAATCATGTGTTGAATAAAACTATTACCATGAATTATCAAAAAATATTTTTTTTTCGTTTCTTTTATAAAGGCTTTAAAAATAATTCTTTGATAATTTTTTAAACTTTGTTTCGAAGAAGTAAATAAAGAAAAATTATGTTTACCTTCAATAAAAGATATTCCTTCTTTAATTTTATTAAAATCAATATTAGGAATATAAACTTGAAAACGATGATTAAAAACATTTAATTTTGTTTTAGAAAAAATATAATGATAAATTTTAGATTTAGCTTGAAAACGTGCATGAAATTCTTTTGACATTAAACTGATTTTTATAATTTGAATATCAGAAGGTAAACAAAAATTTAATATTTTTTGAAAATTATCATTAGGAATCAAAAAGGGAAGTTTAAAATGTGCTACTTGACCCGAAGCATGAACTCCTTTATCAGTTCTGCTAGCACCATAAATTTTAATTGTTTTTTGTTTAGTTATTTTATTTATAACTTTTTCTAAAACAGATTGAATTGTATTTAAATTTAATTGTTTTTGAAAACCATAATAATTAGTACCATCATAGCTTAAAACTAATTTATAATTAAAATCTTGCAATTTTATCTCCTATAATTTTAACTTTTTAATAAATCAATAATATTTCAAAAAAAATAATTAATTAACAAAAAAACCAAAACTATAAAAAAAGTAAAAAAAATATCAATTTTTGTTACTTGATAAGAAATCATTTTAGTACGTTTTGCACCTAAAACATAACCTCTTACTTCCATAGCATTAGCTAAAATTAAAGATCTTTTAAAAACTAAAACAAAAATAGGAATCAATAAAGATAACAAATTATTAATTTTTTTTAAAAAACTTTTATTTTGCAAATCCATTCCTCTAGATGTTTGAGCTTTAAAAATTTTTTCAGTTTCTTGAAATAAAAAAGGTACAGAAATAAAAATTAAAGATAACATAAAAGTAAATATTTCTATTGGTATTTTAATTTTTTTTAATGGCCAAAAAATTATTCTTAAACCATCATTAATTTCTATAAAAGAAGTTGATTTATTAAAAATAAAAATAATCATAATAATAATTATTAATCGCAAAAAAATAAAAATACTTTTTAAAAAAGAAGTTTGTTGTAATCCATAGTTTTTAATATTAATAAATTTTAAAAAAGATGGACTAATAATCCAACTCGGAAAAACAAAAAATAAAAATAATAAAAAAATAAAATAAATCATTTTTAAAAAAAAAAATTTTTTAGTCATATTATAAAAAAATATTAAAAATATAAATATTAAAAAATTATTATAACCACCCCAATTACAAATAGGAATGTCAAATAATAATGGTGTTGTTTGTTTTATTTCAAATTGAAACAATAAGGAAAAAAGAAATAAAAATCTTAAATTTTTAATTTGTTCAAAAAAATATTTAAAAAAATAATTATAAAAAAAACAATAAAAAAATAATAAAAAAAATAAAAATAAATATATAAAAAATAAAATTATTGCTTTATTGGTATCCGAAAAATAAATAGGTAAACGAAAAATAATAAAAAGTGTGAAAATTAAAATTAAAATTTTAAAAGAAGGATGAATTCGTTGTAAAAAAGAATTTTTAGAAACAGAAAAAATATTTTCTCGTTCATATTTATTAGGATTTAAATCATTTTTTATCATAAAAAACCTTTCAAAATATTTTTGTTAAAGATAAATTTTTTTTAAATATTCTAATAAAGTTTTAAAACAATATTTATATTCAAATGGAATCCCAATAGTTTGTTGTAAATGTTTTAAAATTTTAAAAGTTTGCGGATAATCTAGATTAAATTTATAAAAATCATCGCTTTCAAAAAAATCTTCTTTATTACCGTCAAAAACAAGTTCGCCTTGTTCTAAAAATAAAATTCTAGAAGCATATTCAGCAACCAAATCAATATCATGTGTAATCATAATAATAGTTTTTTTTTGTTTTTTATATATTTCTTGAAAAAAATTCATTATATTTTTTTTACTAATAGAATCTAAACCTCTCGTAGGTTCATCTAATATTAAAATATCTGGTTCCATAGCTAAAATACCTGCAATAGCTACTTTCCTCTGTTGACCATCACTAATTTGAAAAGGAGATTTATCAAATAAATCTTCTGAAATACCAATTTTTTTTAAAACTTGAATTGATTTTTGTTTCGATAATTCATAATTATTAGTAAAATTTTCAGGTGCAAACATAACATCTTTCAAAACACTAATTTCAAATAATTGATACTCTGGAAATTGAAAAACCAATCCTATTTGCTTTTTTAAAGCAACTAAATTTTTTTTTTTTGTTTTAGAATTAATTAATTGATTAAAAATTATTATTTTACCAATATCAGTAATTAATAAACCATTCATTAATTGAGCTAAAGTGGTTTTTCCAGAACCTATTTTACCAATTAAAGCAATAAATTCACATTCAGCTTTAATACTTAAATTAATATCTTTTAAAGAAGATTTTTTTTTTTTATCATAAAAATATTTTACTTTTTCAAATTGTATAGCCATAAAATTTCTTTCATCTTTTTTAGCATTTTTATATCTTTAATTTTTTTATCTTTATAAATAATAATATCTTTTTGTATTTCATAATAAATTTTTAAAGCTAAAGTTGGTTCTAAACTATATTGATTTAAAAAAAATTGATTATCTAAAATAATTTCTGGTTTAGCCTTTTTTACTAATTGACCTTGCGATAAAACAATAATTTCATCACTTTTAGAAGCAAAATCCAAATCATGAGTAATAGTAATAATAATTTTATCTTTAATTGTTTTAATAATATTTTCAATTTCTTTTTTTGACTTATCATCTAAAAAAGCAGTAACTTCATCAAAAATAATAATTTCTGGTTGCATAGCCAAAACAGATGCAATAGTAACTTTCTGTTTCTGACCTCCTGAAAGTTCTTGTGGACTTTTATTTAAAAAATTAATCATACCAACCATTTCAGAATATTCATAAACTCTTTTTATAATTTCATCTCTAGACAAATTTTGATTTTCTAAACCAAAAGCTATATCATCTTTTACTGTATGACCTATAAATTGATAATCCGGATTTTGAAAAACCATACCAATTTTATTACGTAAAAATGGTAAATTATTATAATTTAACTTTAAACCATCAATTAAAATATTTCCTTCATAAGGTTCTAACAAACCAACTAAAATTTTAGCTAAAGTTGATTTACCTGAACCATTATGACCCATAATAGAAACCCAATTATTATTATAAATATTAAAACTTAAATTTTTTAATACTTTTTTATCATCATAAAAAAAACTTAAATTTTTAATTTCTAACACAAAAGATAATCACCTTTAACTTTTATTATATATTAATAAAATAAGATATTATTATTTATTTTTAAAAAAAAATTATATTTTTATATAAAAATATAATTTAAAATAAATTAATAAAAGATTACTTTATTGCAAAATATAAATACCAAATTATAATAAATATTTTAATAAAAAATATTTAAAATAGTTTTATTATTCAATATTTTTAAATTTTTAATTATTTTAAACAAAAGTAATTATAGCCATCGGGGCAGCATCACCACGACGAGGAACAGTTTTAATTATCCTTGTATAACCACCATTTCTATTCATATATTTTGCTGCTGTAGTTGTAAATAATTTTTGAATAACAGTTTGTTCTTTATTAATTTTTTCATCAAATAATTTTTTAAATGCTTGACGTCTTTGATGTAAATTATTTTTTTTAGCTAAAGTAATAATTTTTTCAACCTTTTTTTGTAATTCTTTAGCTTTAGATTCGGTTGTAATAATTTTTTCTTGAATAATTAAATCAGAAACTAAACTTCTTAATAAAGATTTTCTTTGAGACTTATTACGTCTTAATTTACTATAAGCCATATTAATTATTCCTCTATTTCTTCTTCATCATCATAATATAATTTTTTTTCTAAATCATTTTGAAATTCAAGACCATGTTGTTTAAATTTTTCTTTTAATTCATCAAAAGATTTTCTACCTAAGCTTTTTAATCTTGAAACTTCTTCTTCTTTTAATAAAACTAAATCAGATACTTTTTCAATTCCTGATTTTTTTAAACAATTGTACAAACGAACAGATAATTCTAATTGATCAATCCTTAATTCTAGCGATTTATTAGGAAATTCTTTCTTTGGTTCATAAATAAAACTGATTTGATCTTTTTTTTCGTTTAAATTAGCTAAAAAACTAAAATGATCAAGTAAAATTTTAGAAGCCATAGTTAAAGCAGACTTAGCTGTTATAGATTTATTAGTAGTAATTTCAATTGCTAATTCTTCTTTATCACCTAATTTTTTTTCTATATCATAAGAAACTTTAGAAACAGGAGTATATAAAGTATCAATGCTAATTAAACCTATTTTTTTTTTTGTATAAATTTTATTTTCTTCAGCACTAACATAACCTATTCCTCTTTTAATCAATACAGTCATTTTTAAAGAAGCGTCTTCAGATACTAAATTAGCTATTTCTTGTTCAGGATTAATAATTTTAACACCTTCAACTTGTTCAAAACAAGAAGCTGTTACTTTTTTTTTCCCTGAAACAAACAATTCCATTTTTTGTTCAAAATCATCATCTATTGAATCTACAGATATCACAACTTGTTTTAAATTTAAAACAATAGACATTACATCCTCATAAACTCCAGTAATTGTACTAAATTCATGATCAACACCTTTAATTTCTACATAAACTATCCCAGCACCAGGTAAAGAAGATAATAAAACTCTCCTTAAAGGATTACCAATAGTAACTCCATAAGAAGGTTCTAAATTTTGAATAATAAACCTACCAAAAGATAAATCTTTAGACAAATTTTCTTCAATAAAAGAAAGATTAATAAATTTAATTTTTTTCATATCTTTATAAATTCTCTTATCCTCTAGGACGTTTAGGAGGTCTACAACCATTATGAGGCACTGTTGTAACATCCCTAATTGAAGTAATTTCTAATCCTGAAGCTTGTAAAGAACGTATAGAAGCTTCTCGTCCTGCACCTGGACCTTTAATAAAAACTTCTACTTTTAACATTCCATGTTCCAAAGCTGCTTTTGCTGCGGTTGATGATGCAATTTGAGCCGCAAAAGGTGTTGATTTACGACTTCCTTTAAAACCTAAAGCTCCAGCACTACTCCAAGTAACAGTGTTTCCTTGTAAATCAGTAATAGTTAAAATAGTATTATTGAAAGTAGTATGAATATGTGCTATTCCTAAATTAATATTTTTTTTAAATTTATTTTTATTTTTTTTTTTCTTAATCATAAATAAATATTAACCTTTTCTATTTTTTATTATTAGCAAACGTGTTTTTTGTTTTACGCTTACCTTTTATAGTTCTAGCATTATTTCTTGTATTTTGACCACGAGAAGGTAAACCTTTACGATGACGTAAACCCCTATAAGAACCATTTTCCATTAAACGTTTTATATTTAAAGCAACTTCTCTTTTTAAATCGCCTTCTACTAAATAATTACCATTTTGAATTTTATTTCTAATAGCAATTAAATGTTGTTCTTTTAAATCTTCTACTTTAGTATTAATATCAATTTCTTTTAAATCACTCAAAATATTTTGAGCTTGTTTTATTCCAATACCACGAATATAAGTTAAAGCAATTATAACTCTTTTATTGCTAGGAATTTCAACACCTGCAATTCTTGCCATTTAAATACTCCTTAATTTATCCTTGTCTTTGATTATGTCTTCTATTTTTTTTATTAATGATATAAACACGCCCTTTTCGACGTACAATAATATCATCTGGACTTCGTTTTTTAACAGATGATCTCACTTTCATTATATATTTTTCTCCTTTTAAAAAAATTAATTAATTCTATGTATAACGATAAACAATTCGTCCTTCACTAAAATTATAAGCAGATATTTCTACTTTAACTCTATCACCGAGTAAAACACGAATTTTATTAATACGAATTTTACCAGAAACATGAGCTAAAATAATTTTATTATTAGAAATTAATTGAACCTTAAATTTAGTATTTGCATTTGGTAAAACTTCGATAACCTTTGCATCTACTTGTAATAAATCTTCTTTAGAATTTTTTTTTAACACTTATAAAAACACCAACCTTTTTTTAAATCTTAAGTTAAAATTTCATAATCTTTTTCAGTAACTAAAACAGTATGTTCAAAATGAGCACTAAAACTGCGGTCAACAGTAACTGCGGTCCAATTATCTAATAAAATTTCTATTTCTTCATTACCTAAAGTAATCATTGGCTCAATACAAAAAGTCATCCCTGGTTTTAATTCAATATTTTCTTGATTATCTACTATACAATTAGGAATATAAGGTTCTTCGTGCAATTTTTTTCCAATACCATGACCAGAAAAATCTTTAACAATCCCGTATCCATAAGGTTTAACAAATTCTTCTATAGCACGTGAAATTTCAATAATATAATTATGAGGTTTAACTTTTTTTAAACCTTCATATAAAGCTTTTTGCGTTACATCTATAAGTTCAACAATTGGTTTTTCAACATCTCCAATAGCATAAGTAAAAGCTGAATCAACAAAATAACCTTTATAATTAATACCTAAATCAATAGTAATAATATCTCCTAATTTTAAAATTTGTTTTTTAGAAGGAATGCCATGAACAACAACTTCATTAACAGAAGTACAAATATGTTTAGAAAAACCTTGATAATTTTTAAAAGCTGAAAAAGCTTTTTGCTTTTTAATAAAATTTTTAGCTAAAATATCTAAATAATAAGTCGAAATGCCAGGTTTTAAATATAAACTTAACATTTTTCTAAGACGTTTTAAAATAAAACCAGCTTGTTTCATTAAATTAATTTCATTTTCTGTTTTAATAAAAATCATTCAATTTACCTATAAAATTTATAAAATAAAAAATCATAATGATTTTTTTAAAAAATTCTTGCATAATCCTCTTTATTGGCTGTAGAACTAATTTGTTGTAAAGTTTCAATAGAAACACCAACAATAATTAAAAATCCTGTTCCACCAATTTTAAATTCTGTAAAATTAAAAAATTTACTAATTAACAAAGGTAATATGAATAAAAAAACCATGAACAAAACACCAATAAGTGTAATTCTAAAAAAATCATAAGATATTTTTTCTGTAGTTTGTTTACCTGGTCTACAATTTTCAATATAAGCATCTTGTTTAGATAAATGTTCTGAAATATCATTAATATTAACAATTACAAAAGAAGTTAAAAAAGAGAAAAAAATCATTAAACAAACAAAAAAAATAATTCCTAAACTATTAGACATACTAATAAATTCTATAATTTTATCTTTATAACTTAATTTATTAAAAAATGATATATTATTAATAAAAAACATAAAAAATGCTTGTAACGTAGAAGTTAAAATAATCGGTAATACTCCGGGAACATTAATTTTTAAAGGAATGTAATTTTCTACTTGACTTTGTTTATTAGGATAAATAATAGGAATTTTTAAAACAGCTAAATAAATTATAATGGTAGATATTAAAATAAATAATAATAAAAAAAACAAAGAAAAAAATTGAATTTTTTTTATAGGCCAAAATTCAAATATTTTTTGAAAAGTAGTAAATACTGCATTACTCATTCCGACCATAATTAAAATTGAAGTTCCATTGCCAATCCCTTTAGCTGTAATTAAATCAGATAACCAAATAGAAATAGCTGTTCCAGTAGCTAAAAAAAACGATATATATATCTTGTCTTTAAATTCAATATTATATTTATTAATCATTAAATAACTTTGAAAAAAAGCTAATAAAATAGCTAAAAAACGAGTTAAACGATTTAATTTTTGTTGTCCGATTTCACCTTGTTCACGCCATTCTTTCAAATAAGGAATTAATTTTTGGACCAATTGAATAAAAATAGAGACAGTAATATAAGGATATATACTTAAAGATAACAAATTCAAACTCTTAAGATCAAAATTAATTAATTGAAATGAATTTAATAATGTTTTATAAATATCATCAAATATTTTTTTTATTTGAGGACCTAAAAACGGAATTTGTATACTACGCCCCAAAATAAAAACAAAAATGATAAATAAAGTAAAAACAAATCTTAAAATTAATTTACTTTTAAAAATTAATTTTATTTTTTTCAACATCTTTTAATTAACCTCAATATTTCCACCCATTAATTTAATATTTTCTTGAGCTTTTTTTGAATATTTGGAAAATTTAAAATTTAATTTTTTTGTTAATTTCCCTTGAGATAAAATTTTAACTCCATCAGGGAGTATATTTTTAATAATTTTTTTCTCTAATAATAATTCTTCATTAACTAAAGTATTATTTTCAAATATTTCTAAAGCGCCTAAATTAACTATAGAATATTTTTTTTGATTAATATTATGAAAACCACGTTTAGGAATTCTTTGAAAAAAAGGTATTTGACCTCCTTCAAAACCTGGTCTAACTCCACCACCAGAACGTGCTAATTGTCCTTTATGGCCCTTACCAGAAGTTTTACCAGTACCACTTCCACAACCTCGACCTAAACGTTTAACTGTTTTTCTAGCACCTTTAAATGGTTTTAGTTGATGCAACATAATTTCACAATATCCTTTCTAAATTTTTTCAATAGTAACTAAATGATAAATTTTTCTCATCATACCTCTATTAACTGGATTATCATCTTTTATAACTTTTTGATTAATTTTTCTTAAACCTAAAGTATGTGCTGTTTGAATTTGTGATTTAGTTCTAGCAATTAAACTTTTATTTAAAATAATAATAAATTGTGGTTTTTTCATTTTTTTATTACTCTACCTTATCAAAAGAAATTCCTCTTATTTTAGCAATTTCTTCTTTTGTTCTTAATTTTTTTAAACCATCTACAATAGCTCTTAAAACATTAATAGAAGTTCTAGAACCTAAAGTTTTAGCTGAAATATCATTAATTCCTGCTAATTCAAAAATAGTTCTTGCAGCATTACCACCTGCTATAATACCAGTACCTTTACCAACTGGTTTTAAGAAAATTTTAGTAGCTCCAAAATGACCAGTAATTAAATGTGTAATCGTTGTTCTAAATAAAGGTACTTTTATTAAATTTTTTTTTGCTTTTTCTGAAGCTTTTTTTATTGATTCTACAATTTCTTGAGATTTACCAGTAGCAAAACCAACTCTACCTTTTTTATCACCTACAACTAACAAAACAGCAAAACGAAAACGTCTACCGCCTTTAACTACTTTAGTAATGCGTTTTATTTTAACTACTTTTTCTTCAAATAAATTTACTTTTTTATTAAATTTTTGTTTTATCATATCAATTTACCTTTAAAACTTTAATCCTGATCTTCGAGAAGCATCAGCTAAAGCTTCAATCTTACCGTGATACAAAAAACCACCTCTATCAAAAACTACATTAACAATACCTTGAGATAAAGCTTTTTTAGCTATTAATTCGCCAACTTTAGTAGCTGTTTTTATATTTAAACCTTTAGAATCAACTTCTTTACTATGAACGCTACATAAAGTTACTTGCTTTTCATCATCTATTAATTGTATATAAAAAGATTTATTAGAACGAAAAATATTTAAACGTGGTTTTTGGTTTGTGCCGATAATTTTTTTTCTTAATTTTAAATGACGTTTTTTACGAACTAAATTAGATATTTTTTTAATTATCATAAACTATTTAATTGACCTTTCTTTATTTTTTAGTACTCTTACCAGCTTTACGAATAACATATTGACCTTCAAAACGAATACCTTTTCCTTTATAAGGTTCTGGTTTACGTAATTTAGCTATTTTAGAAGCAAATTCACCTACAAATTGTTTATCTATACCTTTAATACGAATACCTTTTATTTTTTTAGGAATTTCTATATCAATACCTTTAGGTATCTTAATTTCAATAGGATGTGAAAAACCTAAATGTAAAATTAATTTTTCGTCTTTTAAATCAACTTTATAATCTAAACCTACAATTTCTAAGCATTTAACAAATCCTTTTTCTACCCCTTCAATCATATTAGATAACAAAGCACGAGTAGTACCATGAATTTTTTTCATAAAAAGTTCATTATTAGGACGTGATACTTTGATAATATTATCTATAAGAAGAATTTTAATTTTATGATTAAATTGATATTCAAGTTTTCCCTGAGGTCCTTTAACAACAATAAAATTTTTATCCTGAATTTGTATATTAACAGAATCAGGAACTTTAATTTCTTTATTGCCTATTCTTGACATGCTTTTATTCCTTTCATTACCAAATATAAGCCAATACTTCTCCGCCTACTTTTTCTAAACGAGCTTTATGATCTGTTAAAATACCTTTATTAGTAGAAATCAATGCAATACCTAAACCACTTAATACTTTAGGAATTTTTTCTGCCGAAGCATACACTTTTAAACCTGGTTTAGAAATTTTTTTTAAACCCTTAATAACTCTTTCTCTTTCAAATGTATATTTTAAAATAATAATAATTTCTCGTTTAAATTCTTTAATAAAAAAATTTTTTATAAAACCTTCTTCTTTTAATACTTTTAAAATTTCCACTTTAAACTTAGAAACCGGAACTATTACTTGCGAATGATGCATTTGATTCGCATTTCTAATGCGAGTTAACATATCAGCAATATTATCGGTCATAACCATATATTTTTTATTAATCTCCTTTTTTACCAACTAGCTTTTTTAATGCCTGGTATTTCACCTTTATGAGCTAATTCTCGAAATTTAATTCTAGAAATACCAAATTTTCGCATATATCCACGAGAACGACCATCAATTGAGTCTCTATTTCTATAACGCACTTTAGAGGCCTTAGCAGGAATCATAGATAAACCTTTATAATCAGCATTTTTTTTTAATTCAAAATATTTATCAGCATATTTTAAAATTAATAACATTTGTTTTTGATTTTTAACTATTTTGGATTTTTTAGCCATATATTTTCTCCTTAATCTTTAAAAGGCATACCATAAAGCTCTAGTAATTTTTTAGCTTCTTTATTGGTTTTAGCAGTAGTAACGATAATAATATCCATACCACGATTTTTAGTTATTTTATCAATATTTATTTCCGGAAAAACAATTTGTTCTTTTAAACCTAAAGAATAATTTCCTCTTCCATCAAAAGATTTAGGAGAAACACCTCTAAAATCTCTTACACGAGGTAAAACTATTTGAGTTAATTTATATAAAAAAGATTCTTTTCGTTCACCTCTTAAAGTAACTTTAGCCCCAATAATCATTCCTTCTCTTAATTTAAAATTAGAAATTGATTTTTTAGCTTTAGTAGCTATTGGACGTTGTCCACTTAATAAAGTTAATTCTTCAAAGACATTTTCTAAAACTTTGGGATTAGTTGCAGCATCGCCAACGCCCATATTAATAACAATTTTATCTATTTTAGGAACTTGCATTAAAGATTTATAACTAAATTTTTTAGTTAAAAAAGAAATTATTTCTTCTTTTTTATGATATCTTTTTATCATTTATTAAAATTTCTCCTTAATTCAAATCTTCTATTATAGTTCCTGATTTCTTAAAATAACGAACTTTTTTATTATTTTCTATACGATGTCCAATTCTGGTAGGAACATTTTTTAAAGAATCAATTAAAGCTACATTAGAAATGTGTATTGGTGCTTCTTGTTTTATAATATTACCTTTATCTTCGTCTTTTAAAGGAGTTTTATGTTTATAAACAATATTAATGCCTTCAACTAATACTTTTTGTTGTTTATGAAAAATTTTTAAAATTTTTCCAGTTTTAATAATTTTTTTACCATTTTCATCAGTAGCAAAACGATTTTTACCAGCAATAATTGCTACTTGATCACCTAATTTAATATTCATATACTAGTTACTTAATCTCCCTTTATAACACTTCTTGAGCTAAAGAAATAATTTTAGTAAATTTTTTTTCTCTTAATTCACGTGCTATTGAACCAAAAATACGAGTACCCCTTGGGGTTAAATCATCTTTAATAATAACTACAGCATTTTCATCAAATTTAATATAAGAACCATCTTTTCGTCTTAAACCATATTTAGTTCTAACTATAACGGCTTTTAATACATCGCCTGCTTTAACAGCACCGGAAGAAATTGCTTTTTTTACAGTTACAACAACAATATCTCCAATATTAGCATAAAAACCAGTACTTCCACCTAAAATATTAATAACTAAAACTTCTTTAGCGCCGCTATTATCTGCAACAACCAAACGACTTTCGCGTTGAATCATTATTTTTTTTCCTTAACGTTATTAAAAATAATTTTTAATAAACGAAATTTTTTAGTTTTAGAAAGAGGTCTAGTTTCCATAAAACTAATTAAATTGCCTTTTTTGGCTTTTTCATTTTCATCATGAACATAAAATTTTCTAGATTTTTTAACTATTTTTCCATATAATAAATCTTTTTTGTAAATATTTACTTCTACAGTAACAGTTTTACTCATTTTATCAGATATAACATTGCCTGTAAAAATTTTTCTAGAATTACGTAACATTTTAGTCCCTCCTTATATTATAGTTAAAAAAATTAATATTAATTTTATCTTAATTTTTATTATAATTATTTTTTAGTTTTTTCTAATATTATTTTTCTTTTTTAGTTTCAATTATATCTTTAAAATTATTATTTTCTAATTCCGGAAAAATTTTTTTAGATAAAGAATTCTCTGTTATAACAGTTTTAATACGAGCAATATTTTTTTTAACTTTACTAATTTGAGAAGTATTAGTTAATTTACCTAAAGATAATTTAAAGCGTAAACGAAAAAAATCTTCTTTAAAATTAATCAAATTATCTTGTAATTCTTTAGTAGTCATTTTACGAAATTGTTGCATTTTCATTATTTTTGCTCGCCTTTCTTAACAATTTTAGTTTTAATAGGTAATTTATGAGATGCTAATCTTAAAGCTTCTAATTCAGATTTAACAGAATTATTTAAATCACTTACTTCAAATAAAACTTTACCTTTTTTAACTACAGCTACCCATTCTTCTGGTGCACCTTTACCAGAACCCATACGCACTTCCAAAGGTTTACGAGTTAAAGATAAATGAGGGAAAATATTGATCCAAACTTTTCCTGTTCTTTTCATATGACGAGTCATAGCAATACGAGCAGCTTCAATTTGCTTATTAGTAATCCAATTACCTTCTTGTGCTATCAAACCATAATTACCATTAACTATTAAATTTTTACCTTTTGCTTTACCTTCATAACTTAAACGATGAGGACGACGATATTTAGTTCTTTTAGGCATCAACATAATTATTTATCACCTTTATAATTATTTATTTTTTTATTATTTTTATAAGCATAATTACTTTTTATAACAAAAGGTTTTCTAGTATCTAAAATAGTTTCACCTGGTAAAACATCACCATGAAAAATCCATACTTTAACGCCAAAAGATCCGTAAGTTGTATGAGCTTCTGTAAATGCATATTCAACATCTGCTCGAAAAGTATTAAGTGGTACTCTACCTTCTAAATAGCCTTCACTGCGAGCCATTTCTAAACCACCTAAACGACCAGAAATTAAAGTTTTAACACCTTTAACTCCTGTTTTTAAAACTTTTTGAATAGCCATTTTTTGTACACGTCTAAAATAAAAACGTTGTTCTAATTGTTCAGCCATTGTTTTTGCTACTAAAATAGCTACTTTATCAGGATTTTTAATTTCTATAACATTAAAAACTACTTCTTTTTTTGTTATTTTTTCTATTTGTTTAGTAATTTTTTTAAGTGATTCATTATCTTTTCCATTAATTATATTAGTTTTAACAACATGTAAATTAATTTTAATAACTTCTTTATCTTTTTTCTTACTACGTTCAATTTCAATTTTAGAAATTAAAGCTTTAGAGTAATTTTTATTAATAAAATTACGAATGCAAAAATCTTCATGAATAAATTGTGGAGTTTTTTTAAAATTTGCAAACCATTTAGAATCCCAACTTTTAATAATACCTAATCTTAAACCATTAGGATTAGATTTTTGTCCCATGAACATTGATCTCCTTTTTTTTAGCTTTAATATTGTCTTTAATTTTTTCTTGAACGGATAATTTTAAAACAATTTGACTAGTTCTTTTTTTAATCATATCACCAGAACCTTTAGCTCTCGGAAATAAACGTTTTAAACGTAATCCTTCATTAACATAAACTTCAGAAATGTAAAAACCATCAGAACTTAAATTAATATTTTTAACTAAATTAGCTTCAGCACTATTTAAAAGTTTTAAAATAATGTTTGAAGCTGATTTAGGAGTAAACATTAAAATAGCTTTAGCTACTTGAATTTCTTTACCACGAATTAAATCAACTACTAAACGTGCTTTTCGAGGTGTAATTGATACTTTTTTTACAATAGCTTTAGAAATCATTTTTTATTCCTCTCTACTATTTTTTTTGAATTTTTTTATCTTTTTTATCATGTCCACGATAAGTGCGTGTTGGAGAAAATTCTCCTAATTTATGTCCAACCATATCTTCATTAATATAAACAGGTATGTATACACGTCCATTATAAACGGCAAAAGTGTTTCCTCTAAATTCTGGTAAAATAGTTGATCTTCGTGACCATGTTTGAATAACTTTTTTATTTTTAACATCTTTTTGTTTTAAAACTTTAACTAATAAATGATTATCATAGAAAGGGCCTTTTTTTACTGAACGTGACATATTTTTTTCTCCTAATTATTTTTTACGACTTTTAATAATTAAAAAATTTGATTTCTTTTTAAGATCTCTAGTTTTAACACCTCGAGCTTTTTTACCCCAAGGAGTCATTGGTGATTTACGACCAATAGGAGCACGACCTTCACCACCCCCATGAGGATGATCATTAGGATTCATAGCAGAACCTCTAACAGTAGGTCTAATTCCTAAATAACGTTTTTTACCTGCTTTACCATAATTAATCAATTTATGAGATTCATTACCAATTTCACCAATAGTAGCGCGGCAAGAACTTAAAACTTTGCGTACTTCACCAGAAGGAAGACGTAAGGAAACATATTTTTCTTCTCTACTAATAATTTGAACATAAGTACCAGCACTGCGAGCTAATTGACCACCTTTACCTGGTTTTAGTTCAATATTATGTACTTTAGTACCAACAGGAATATTTATTAAAGGCAAAGTATTACCAATTTTAATATCAGATTCAGGTCCAGATAAAATTTTAGAGCCAACAATTAAATCTTTAGGACATAAAATATATCTTTTTTCACCATCTGAATAATAAACTAAAGCAATATTAGCACTACAATTTGGATTATATTCAATTTGAGATACTTTACCTATAATATTATCTTTATTCCTTTTAAAATCTATTAAACGGTATCTTCTCTTAACACCGCCTCCTTGATGTCTAACAGTTATCTTACCTTGATTATTACGACCACTCATTTTTTTACGAGTAACTAATAAACTTTTTTCAGATTTTTGAGATGTAATTTCAGAAAAACTAGAAACACTCATATTACGTAAACCGTTAGTAGTAGGTTTATATTTTTTAATTGAAGTTTTTATTGACATTTTTTTAACCTTTCTTGAAAAATTATAAATATATTTATTTTTTATTATAAAAATAAATATTTTACATATTAATCAATAATATCTATCTTATGTCCAGGAAATAACTTAACAATAGCTTTTTTATAGCCCGATGTATAACCTGAATATTTACCTTTTCTTTTAAACTTAGGAGAAACATTTAAAGTATTAACAGATTTAACTTTAATTAAAAAAATTTTTTCTAAAGCTTTTTTTATATCTATTTTATTAGCTGTTTTAGATACTTTAAAAAAATATTTATTTTGTCTTTCAATTAATTTATTAGTTTCTTCTGTGAAAATAGGTGATTTAATCAAATCATAATATTTAATCATTATTTTAAATTCTCCTCAAAATAATTAGCAGCTTCTTTTGTTAAAATAATTTTAGAATAACTTAACAATTGATAAACACTAACATGTGATACAGTTTCTAATAATACTTTAGATAAATTTCTAATAGAAAGACATAAATTATGATTTAAATCTATAGTCAAAATTAAAGTTTTTTGTTGAATATTTAATTTATTTAAAATATCTTGAAATTCTTTAGTTTTATGTGTTTCTAAATTGATATTATCTATTAATATTAAATTTTTATTATTAATTTTCCAGGATAAAGCCATTTTTAAAGCTAATCGTCTTACTTTTTGATTAACTTTAACAGAATAATCGCGTGGCAAAGGACCAAAAACAACTCCACCACCTCTCCATAAAGGTGATCTAATGGTTCCCTGACGAGAACGCCCTGTTCCTTTTTGACGCCAAGGTTTTTTACCCCCACCAGAAACTAAAGATCTATTTTTGGTTGAATGAGTACCTTGTCTCATTGATGCTCTTTGAGCATTAACTACATCATATAAAACTTGTTTATTTATTTTAATACCAAAAATTTCATCATCTAAATAAATTTGAGATAAAAAATCTCCTTTTTGATTAATCAAATTATATTTAGGCATTTTGGTTCTCCTTTATGACTTTTTTAATTGCTGTTTTAATTATTACAAATCCTTTTTTAGGACCAGGAATACTACCTTTAATTAAAAAAAGTTCTTGTTCATGATCGATAGAATTAATTTTTAAATTTTGTAAAGTTACAGTTTTGTGACCCATTTGACCTGGTAATTTTTTACCTTTTATTTTACCTTTAATTGGTCCCATAGAACCTGGTCTTCGGTGATATCTAGAACCATGACTTTTAGGACCTTCACTTTGATTATGTCTTTTAATAGAACCAGAAAAACCTTTACCTTTAGAAATACCAATAACATCAATAATATCTCCAGATTGAAATAAATTAGTTTTTAAACAAGTACCTAAAACTAATTCTGATAATTCATTTTTAATACATGGTAGAAAACGAATTTCTTTAACGAATCGCTTAGGTGATGTTTTAGCGTTGTTAAAATGTCCTAAAGCTGGTTTTGTACTTAACTTTTCTCTTTTAGAACTAAAACCTAATTGGGTAGAAAGATAACCATTTTTTTCAACACTATTTTGTTGTAAAACAACATTATCTGAAACATCAACAATTGTAATAGGAATTAATATTCCTTGTTTATCAAAAACTTGGGTCATTCCTATTTTTCTTCCTAAGATTCCTTTAGCCATATTTTTTAATTATTTCCTTTCAAAAATTTTAACAATTATTTATCTAATTTTTATTTTTTTAATAAAATATCTACTTCAGAAGGCAAATCAATATGCATTAAAGCATCAATAGTTTTTGAATTAGGGTTAATAATTTGAATTAAACGTTTATGAGTTCGACGTTCAAACTGTTCTCTAGAATCCTTATTTACAAAAGGAGAACGCAAAACAGTAAAAATTTCTCTTTTAGTAGGCAATGGCACAGGGCCTTTAACTTCAGCTCCTGTTTTTAAAACATTATTAATAATTTTTTTTGCAACTTGATCAATTAAATGATGTTCATATGTTTTCAAAAAAATCTTAATAATTTCTTTTTCTTTAGACATTTTATTTTTTTCTCCATATATTATTTTTTACTTATCATAAAAGGCAATTAAAAAATTATATCTAAAATAAATTTAATAAATTATATTAAATTTAAAAATGATAATTATCATTTTTCAAATAAATTAAATAAATCAGAATTAAAAATAAATACTAAATATTATAACTGAAAAAAATTTTTATTACAATATAAATAATCAAAAATATTTAATATTATTAAATATTTTTATAAAATAAATTTTTATTTTAAAATTTGTAAATCTAACCATTCTAAAATATCTGATACAATTATTTTATGTTCTAAAACATTGAATAAATTATGATAATAATAAGGATATAAATTAATTTTTTTATCTTTTGATTCAATTTTATTAAATAATGTTTTACTATGCAAATAAGAAACTATTTTATCTTGAAAACTATGTAAAAACAAACAAGGAAATAAATATTTTTTCAAATTTTTATTTAAATATTTTATACTTAAAATTAAAATATTTCTCATTAAACGAGGTTTTACATAAACCAAACTATAAGGATTATAATTATCAATTAAAATATTATTCGATTTTGGAAAATTTAGTTTAATTTTTCTAAAATTAAAAAAATAATAAGGATATTGATAAAATAAATATTTTTTATCAATCATAGTGGGAGCTGAACTAACAATTAATCCATCAATATTGCTATATTTAACAACATAACTATTAACAATAATTCCACCCATACTATGACCTAATAAAAAAATTTTTAATTTATTAATTTTTTTTAAAAATAAAACTAATTGAAATAAATCATCTAAAAAAAAATGAAAATTAGAAATGTCGCCTCTTTTACCGCTACTTTTACCATGACCACGAACATCATATAATAAAACATTATAACCAGCTTTATTAAAATATTTTGCTAAATGATAATAATCTTTAGAATTCTCACCTAAACCATGAGTAATAATAATATTAGCCTTAGGATTATTCACAACTTTAAAATCAGTATAAATAATATTATTATTAATAATCATATTTAAAACCTCATTTATAAATTAATTTTTATAAATTTATTCTTCTTCATGAGATAAAAAATTCATTATTTTTTCATACTCAGATAAATAATTTTGATATTTATTTTTCTCTTCCTTTATTTTATTTGGATTAGCTTTTGTTAAAAATTCTTTATTATTTAAAATATTTTCACTGCGTTTAATTTCTTTAAAAATAAATTCTTTTTGAATTTGTAAATTGCTTTTACTTTTTTTTTTGTTTAAAAACAAAAAAGTATTTTTATCTAAATAAACACTAATATCTTTTTCAACAAATAAAAGATTTTTGGTTTCTTTATTAACTTTTTTAATTAAAATTATTTCATTAACCTGAAAAAATTTTTTTAAAGTAGTTTTAAAAGGTGATAAAATTTTTTGTTTTTCAATAGAAAGTTCTAATTCTATAGATATTAATCGAATACTACTAATTTCATATTTTTTAATAAATTGTCGCATTTTAATAATTAAATTCTTTAAAATTTCAAAATCTTTCAAACATTCTAAATTTTCATAATTAATTTTTGGCCAATTAGATAACATAATAGTATCAGTTTTATTAATTTCAACATAAATAAAATCTGTTAAAAATGGGATAAATGGATTTAATAACTTTAAAATATTATTAAAAATATAAATTAAAAATTTTTGTGTATTAGGTTTTTGAATATAATCTTTTAAAAATTCTAATCCCCAATTAGCAAAATCTTCCCAAACAAACTTATAAATTAATTTTCCTACTTTTTGGAATTCGTATTTTTCAAATAAAATATCAACTTTATTTAATAATTGCATAAATTGAGTTAAAATAGCTTTTTCTGGAAACAATAATTTATTTTCATCAAAATCTTCTGTAAAAATATTAAATTTTAATTTAAAAAAACAACTAATATTCCATATTTTATTTAAAAAATTCCAACTAGCACAAATTTTACTTTCATCATAATTTAAATCCATACCAGGACTAGAATTCGTAGTTAAAAACCATCTTAAAGCATCTGTTCCATATTTTTCTATAACTAAAATAGGATCAATGCCATTATCTTTAGATTTAGACATTTTATTTCCTTTAGAATCTCTAATTAACCCATGCAATAAAACATCTTTAAAGGGATCTTTATGAGTTAATTGTAGGCTTTGTAGACAAATACGAGAGACCCAAAAAGTTAAAATATCATAACCAGTAACCAAAACATCAGTTGGAAAACGGTGTTTAAAATTAAAATTATCTTTATCTGGCCAACCCAAAACACTAAAAGGCCACAAAGAAGAAGAAAACCAAGTATCTAAAACATCTGGATCGGCTTTCCATTCTTTTCCCGGACTTTCAATTTGAACTTTAATTTCAGAATCTTTGTACCAAGCAGGAATAGAATGACCCCACCATAATTGACGTGAAATACACCAATCTTGTAAATTCTCTAACCAACGAATAAATGTTTTTTTATAACGTAAAGGATAAAAATTAATTTTATTTTTATTTAAAACATTTTTAGATAATTCATTAGTTTTTAAAAACCATTGTAAAGAAAGTATTTGTTCAATTGGAACATTAGAAATAGAAGAATAAGGTATTGAACAAACATGGGGTTCTATTTTACTTACAAAACCTTTATCTTTTAAAACATTAATTAATTTTTGACGACAAACAAAACGATCTAAATTTTCATAATTTAAAGCCATCGAATTCATAGTTCCATCTTTTTTAATGCATAAAACAGCTTTTAATTTATGTTTTTTACCAATTAAAAAATCATTTTCATCATGAGCTGGGGTTACTTTAACTACTCCTGACCCAAATTCTGGCTTAACATAAAAATCACTAATTAAAGGAATAACAATATTAGTATCAGGAATTAAAAATTTAGAACCAATCAAATGTTTATACCTTTTATCATCTGGATGAACCATTAAAGCTTGATCAACAAACATAGTTTCTGGTCTAGTAGTAGCAACTTCTAAAAAACAACTACGATCATTATACAAAAAGTACTTTAAATAATAAATATAAGAATTTTTTTCTTGATAATATACTTCAACATTAGATAAAGCTGTTTGTGTTTTAGGATCCCAATTAATAATTCTGTCAGAACGATAAATTAAATTTTGTTTATATAATTCAATAAAAACATATTGAACAGTAGAACTTAAATCCGAATCTAAAGTAAATTTTTCATTTTCATAATTTAAATGTAATCCTAGATATTCCCATTGACGTCTTATTTTATTTGAATATTCTTCTTTCCATTGCCAAGCATATTTTAAAAATGTTTCTTTAGAAAGTTTATCATTAAGTAATCCTTCAAATATTAATCTTTTTTTAACTTTATTTTGTGTAGCAATTCCGGCATGATCCATTCCAGGCAAAAAAAGGACTTCAAAACCTAACATTTTTTTTCTTCTAATAATTACATCTTGTAAAACATTATTCCAAGCGTGTCCTAAATGTAGTTTACCAGTTACATTTGGAGGTGGAAGAATAATAGTAAAAGGTTTTTTATTAATAGTAGCGTTATTACTATTAATAGTATTTTTTTTAAAATTATCTTTAAAATATTCTTTATTTATCCAATTTTTATATCTATCTTTTTCTATGAATTTAAAATCATATTTTTTTTTCATAATAAAGTTCCTGATTAAAATTTTTCTAAAAAATGAATTTAATTTAAAAAATTATCATTTTAATAATGTTTTAATAAATAAAAAATAAAACGTTAATTAATAATAATTAAAAAATAATTATGATTTTAAATATTTTGTAAAATTATTAAAATAAAAAATATTTAAAGTTTATAAAAATAATAAAAATACATCATATTTATTTAGAAATAATTAATAAATTAAAATAAATATTAATAAAATTAAATCTTTTACAATAATATAATTGAATATTTTTATTTTTATAAAAAATATTAATCACAATAATATTTATTTTTTAAATTTCTTATTAATTATACTATTAATTTAATATGTATTAAATTAATATATAAAAATAAAATTATAAACTAATATAAAAATTTATAAGAAGGACTTATTTGTATTATAAAAACTATGTTATTTATTTAACTTTTAAATATATATAGATAATTTATGAAAAATATATAATAAATTATTAATAATTTTAATTTATGAATACTTATTAAACAATAATTATATTCAATATTATACAATAAAAATTATAAATTATGAAATATTTAAAAAAATAATTAATATTTAATAATTTATAACTTAAATTGTAATAAAATTATACACTCTTTGATAATAAAATAGAATAAATAACTAAAGCAGCCGCTACACTAACATTTAAAGAATTGATTTTACCTTGCATAGGTATTTTAACTAACAAATCGGAATTTTTTTTTAATAAAAAACGAATTCCTTTTCCTTCGTTTCCAACAATAATAGCTAATGATTGTTTTAAAGGAATTTTTTCTAAAGTATAAGAAGATTTTTCATCTGTAGAAACAATTAAAACATTATGTTTTTTTAATTTTAAAATTGTTTGATAAAGATTTACTACTAAAAAAATTTTAACATATTCTAAAGCTCCACTGGCGATTTTAGCAACAGTAGAATTTATAGGAGCTTGATGTTTAGAACTAATAATAATACCTTCAAATCCAGATGCTTCTACAGTTCTTAAAATAGCTCCGAAATTATGAGGATCCTGAATTTTATCTAGAATTAAAAATCTTTTAATTTTGTCTGAATCAAGATTATTTAAACATATTTCTAAAGAACTATATTTATAATCTTCAACTTTTGCAACTATCCCTTGATGTTTATTAACTCCAGTTAAATTATTTAGAAATTGTTTATCTACTGAATTAAAGTTCAATTTAATTTTTTTAAAAAAATTTAATAATTTTAAATCTAAATTTTTCTCATCTATAAACAAATTAAAAATTTTTCTTTTGGAATTAATAGCTTCTTTAACTGTATTTTTACCATAAATAATCATTATAAAAACCTTTAAATTTTATTTATTATATTAATAATTATAATTATTAATATTTCTTTATAACTTTTTTAATTAAGAAAAACACACCAATAACAAAAAAATTAAAAAACAAAAAACAACAGATAAATGGAAGTAATATTATTTTTTGTTGATATATTTTTTCATCAAAAATTAAAAATTTAATAATTTTGTTATATTCTAATAAATAAAAAGTAATTGAAAAAAATATTAACATAGAAATAAATAATGTTTTTTTCCATTTATTAAACGGATAACATTTATAAAATAATAAAGAGAATAAAACAAACGTAATAACAAAAAATAAAAAATTTGATATTATTATTTGTTTATCAATATCTTTAAAACCAACAGAATTAAAAGAAAATAATAAAAATAAATAATTTAAAAAAATTAAAAAAGAAAAGGGGAAAGATTTTTTTAAAACTTTCATTAAAAATTTATCATTTTTAACAATTTTATTATTATTTTCAAACATTAAAAAAAAAGAAGGAATACCAATAGAAAAAAAATCTAATAAATTTAATTGTAATGGATCAATTGGAAAAATTAATTTGTCCATACCTTTAAATAAAAACGAATTAACAATAATAACTATTAAACCTAATAAAAAAGAAGCAATTGTTTTAGAAAAAAATAAAATAGAGATTTTTTCTAAATTATTAATTACTGTTCTACCTTCTGAGACAATATTAGGTATTGCGTTAAACTGAGAATCCATTAAAACTATATTTGCTAAATTGCGCGTTACTTGACTACCAGAACCCATAGCAATAGAAATATCAGAAACTTTAAAAGCTAAAATATCATTAACACCATCCCCAGTCATAGCTACTTTATAATTTTGTTTTTTAAAGCTTTCGATTAAAATTTTTTTTTGTTTAGGTGAAGTTCTACCAAAAATTTTATATTTTAAAGCTAATTCACTAACTTCTTTATCAGTTAAATTTTCTAAACTAATAGCTTCTTGATTATTTTCTATAATCCCCAAACGCTTACCAATATTAGCCACAGTTAAATGATTATCGCCAGAAATAATTTTAATTTCTACATCATTTTTTTTAAAATAATTTATAGTAGAAATAATATTTTTTTTAATATTATCTTCAATAATAATCAAAGATAAAGGTTCTTTGCTATGAAATATTTGTTCATTTTCTTTTAAAGAAAAATTATTTTTAGCTAGTAAAATAACTCGATAACCTAAACTTGAATATTTATTTACTTCTTTTTGAATAATATCAAAGTCTTTTTTTAAAATAAACTCAGGAGAACCTAAAAAGAAAGTTCCTAATTGTTCAAATTCTATAGCACTATATTTACGTATACTAGAAAAAGGTAAACTATCAATATTTTTATATGGCGAAACATAAGAATCTGAATTAACAAAACTTTTTCGTAAAACATCACTAGTAAAATTTAAATCTTGTTTTACAGGAAACATTTGCGAAATAATACATTCTAATGAAATTTTATTTAATTTCTTAAATTCTAAAACTTTTTTAACACTCATATTACCATCAGTAATAGTACCTGTTTTATCTAAACATAAAATATTAATTTGTGCTAACATTTCAATAGCAAAAAAATCTTGAACATAAACATTATTTTTAATTAATTTTAAACAACTAATTGTTAAAGATAAACTTATTAAAAGAAAAATTCCTATCGGCATCATTCCAATAATCATTCCAAATAAACCCAAATAATAATAATCTAAAAAAATTGTTTCAATTGAAGGAAAAGTTAAATATATTATTAAAGCCATTGGAACTATAATAATCAAAATAACTTTAACAAAAAAAGATAAACTTCTTGTTAAAGGTGTTTGAATTTTAAGATATTTTTTAGCTTCTTTAGAAATTTTTTGAATATAGGTATTATTTCCTATTTCTTTAACTTCAGCACATGCTTGTCCTGAAAAAACATAACTACCAGAAAATAAAAAATCACCTTTTTTTTTAGAAACTAAATCTGATTCTCCAGTCAAAAAAGATTCATCTACTTCAATAAAACCATCTTTTACTTTAGCATCTACTAAAATTTGATATCCTGATTCTGTATATAAAAGATCGTCAATTACTATTTCAGAAGCATCAATTTCAATTAATTTACCATTACGAATAACTTTAGATTTATTTGACATTAATAAAGATATTTTATCTAAAGTATATTTAGCTCTAAGCTCCTGAAAAATTCCAATTAAAACATTTATTGTGTTAGTCAATATAAAAAAAAGTTGTTCATATTTTTTTAAATAAATTAAAAAACAAGCAACTAAAAATACTAATAAATTTAAAAAACTAAAAATATTAACTAAAATAATACTTAATGCTGTTTTTTTAACATTTTGAGTAATTATATTTACTTTTCCTATTTTTTTTCTTTCTTCTATTTCTTTATCGCTTAATCCATAAAATTGAAGAAAATTCTCATTTTTTAAATTATTTTTATTAATATCATTAATATTTGTTTTTTTAATTTTTTTCATAAATGCTCCAAGTTTAAATATTATTTTTTAAATAAAACAATAAATATATTAAAGTCTAAATAAACCCTAAATCTACTAAAATTTTTCTATAATAATCAGATTTTTCAAAATTTCTACATTTAAATTCTTTTTGCCATAAATGATAAATTTCTATTGTTTCTTCAGTAATTGGTTTTAAAAAAATTTCAATTCCTAAAATATTTAAAATAAAGATTAAAGTATTTTGAATTTGTGATAATGTGTTAAAATCAATATTTTTATGAAAAATTTTTAATCCTTTTTCAATTAAACTAATTACATTAGGTGTATTTAAATCATCATTCATATATTCATAAAATTTTTTTATAATTAATGTATCTAATTGATTAGAAAAAATATTATTAATTTTTAAAATAAAATTATTTTTTTGTAATAAATTATTTATTTTTTCATATTTAGCAGCAAATTGTTCCATTAAAAAATAATTAAAATCAATAGGTTGACGATAATAATGAGAAATTATTAATAATTTGATTGCATTAGAATTAAATTCTTTTAATAATTTTTTTACTAATATTACATTTCCTAAAGATTTACTCATTTTAACTTTTTTATAATCAATACGACCTATGTGAATAAAAAAATTACTTAAATTATTTCCATCATAAGCAATAGATTGAGCTAATTCATTTTCATGATGTGGAAATTTTAAATCATTACCACCACCGTGAATATCTAAAGTAACATTAAAAATTTTTTTAATCATTACTAAGCATTCTGTATGCCAACCAGGTCTACCTTCAAACCAAGGACTTTTATATTTAATTCCAAATTTAGTTTTTTTCCACAAAATAAAATCTTGATGATTTTCCTTTTGTGAATCAAATTCTTTTCTATTATTTTTTTTTAAATCTTTAATAATTTTAGAACCTAATTTACCATAATTAGATATTAAACCAACTCTAAAGTAAACTCCTTGATCATTAATATAAGCATATCCTTTTAATATTAATTTTTCAATATAAGAAATAATCTCAGGAATAAAATCTGTAACTTTAGGAAAATAATCAATATTGTCTAACTCTAAATGTTTTAAAATATTTAAAAAACAATTAATATATTTATTTGAAATAAATTTTTCTGTTGTTTCTTTTTCCATAGCGACTTTAATAATTTTATCATCAATATCAGTAATATTTACTGCATAATTTACTTGAAAATTTAAATTTTGTAAATATTTTTTCAACATATTAAAAAAAATTAAAGGTCTAGCATTACCAATATGAATATCATCATAAACTGTAGGACCACAAACATATATATTAATAATATTTGAAAATAAGGGTTTAAAATTTTCTTTTTTACCTGTTAAAGTATTATAAATTTTTAACATTAAGTTATTTTTTCCTTTTAATTAATATGATAAAAAAATAATAATAAAATTTTTTTATAAAAATTAACAAGAAATTTTTTTTATAACTGTTTCTAAATTAGATAATACTTTTTCACGAGTTAATAATTCTAAAAAAAGAGGTAAATTAGGTCCTTGTGTTTCTAAAGTAGTAGCAATTCTTATAATCATAAAAAAATTTTTTTTCATATCATACATCATTAAAACTTTTTTTATAGCTTGTTCTATATATAAAGCTTTAAAATCTATTTTTTCAAAAATTTCTTTTAATGTTTTTAATAATAATAAACTATGATGATTACGCAAAAAATTTTCATTATCTAAATTTAATTTTTTATTTTTTATAAAAAAAAATTGATATAAATAAAACATTTCTTGAATATAATGAATTCTATTTTGTAGTAAAATAGATAATTTTTCTAAAAATAAAAGATCAAAATTAGGATATTCTTTTTGAAAATATTTTTGTGATTTTTTTGCTAAATCAATAATAGACATTTTTTTAATATATTGGCTATTAATATAATTTAATTTAACATAATCAAAAAATGCAGGAGATTTGGTTATTTTTTTTTCATCAAATAAATTAATTATTTCATCATGAGATAAAATTTCTGTACTACTTTTAGGTGAAAAACCTAGCAAAGACAAAAAGTTAAATAATGCTTCAGGTAAATAACCTTTACTAGCGTATTCTTCTACAAATTGAATAGATAAATTGTCTCTTTTACTTAACTTTTTTTTATTTTCATTTAAAATCAAAGTCATATGAGCAAATATTGGTAATTTCCAACCTAAAGACTGATAAATCATAATCTGTTTTGGAGTATTAGTAATATGTTCTTCACCACGAAAAATATGTGATATTTTCATTAAAAAATCATCAATAGCAACAGCGAAATTATAAGTTGGTAATCCATTTTCTTTCATAATAATCCAATCTTCAATTTCTTTACTTTGAAAAACTATATTACCACGAATTAAATCATTAAAAACGTATTCAGTATTTTTAGGTACTTTAAAACGAAGAGAAAATTTTTGATTATCTTCTTTTTTATATTCTTTATAAACCATACCTTGGGACAATAATTTTTGAGCATATTTTTGATAAATATGTGTTCTTTCTGATTGTTTATAAGGACCAAATGAACCACCAATATCAGGACCTTCTTGCCATTTTATACCTAACCATTTTAAATTTTTTAATTGTGATTTTTCACTATCAGAAATATTTCTAGATAAATCAGTATCTTCAATTCTAATAATAAAACTACCATTATAACGTTTAGCAAATAAATAGTTAAATAAGGCTGTTCTAGCATTCCCTATATGCAAAAAACCAGTAGGACTAGGAGCATAACGAACTCTTATTTTTGTCATTTTATATTTTTCCCTTTTAAATGTAAAAAATTAATAAAATAAAAAAATATTTATTAAAATTAAAAAATTAACGTTTAGAAAATTGTGGAGCGCGACGAGCTTTTTTTAAACCATATTTTTTACGTTCTTTTGAACGTGGATCTCTAGTAAGTAAACCTGATTTTTTTAAAACAGTTCTCCATTCTGGATTAATAATCAATAAAGATTTTGAAATACCTAAACGAATTGCTCCCGATTGTGATACCAAACCACCACCGTTAACATTAACCATAACATCATATTTTTCTAAACTATCAGTTAATTTCAAAGGATAAAGAGTTTCTAAACGTTTTGTAATAAAAGGTATGTATTCTTCAAATTTTTTTTTATTAACAGTAATATTACCTGTTCCTTTAGTCAAAATAACTCTAGCAACTGCTCTTTTACGTCTTCCCAATCCAAAATATTGATTTTTCATAATTTAATAATTATACCTCTAAACTTTCTGGTTTTTGAGCTTTTTGTTTATAATTTTCTTTAGCATAAACAAATAATTTTTTACCTATTTTAGAACCTAATTTACTATGTGGTAACATACCTAAAATAGCTTTTTCTACAATTCTTGTAGGAAATTTTTTAATCATATCACCGGCAGTTAATTTAGTTAAACCTCCTGGATAACCAGAATGTCTATAATAATATTTTTTTTTCCATTTATTACCTGTTAAAAAAATTTGATCAGCATTAATAACAACAACAAAATCACCACAATCTACATGAGGAGTATAAAAAGATTTATACTTTCCTTTTAAAATAGAAGCCACTTTAGTCGATAACCTACCTAAAGTTTTATTTTTAGCATCAACTATAAACCATTTTTTTATAAATGTTTTTTCATTAGCCATAAATGTTTTATCATTTAATTTATGATTAATATTATTATTTTTTTCCACAATAAAAATACCTTCATCTATCCTATAATTTATTTAAAAAAAAATTTTAATTTTAATAAAATTTATCTTTATTTCAAAAAAATAAAATTTTTCAAATAATATCTCATTATTAACTTTTTTTAATTAACACTATTTTTTAAATTATATTAAATTAGTATAAAAATGTCAAATAATATCTAAAATAAAATATTACTTAGTAAAAATATTTTTAAATAAAAATTATTTAAAAAATTAAATATATTAATTAATTTAATTATATTATAATATAATTATGCACAATTTATAAAAAATTTTGTTTAATATTATATCATCATAATAAAAAAATATTTTTTTATGTTAAAATTACAATATAAATAAATAGTTTTAATAAAATGAGGTGAATATGAATATTAATAAAAATGTTAATAAAATTTTTAACAATAACTTTACAAAAGGATTTAAAAAATTCATTAATAAAGGAAATGTTTTAAATTTATCAATTGCTTTTGTAATAAGTCAATTATTTTCTAAAATAGTAAATTCCTTATCTTGTGATATTATTATGCCTTTAATGAATCTACTATTAAATAATAAAAGTAAATTTTCAGATTTAAAGTTTTGTATAGCCTCAAACAGTAATATATACATAAATTATGGTAAATTTTTACAAGCAATTTTTGAATTTTTAATAATGTCTTTTTTTATTTATATAATTCTTATTATTATTTTTAAAAAAAATTTAAATTCAGAAAAAGTTAATATAGAAAATTTAAATAAAGAACAAATAATTTTAATGAAAGAAATCAAAGAAATATTAAAAAATAAATTAAATAAATTAATAGAAAAATAATAGCTTTGTATTTTAAAATATTTAAATTTCAATAAACCTATTAAAAATTTATAAACATATATAAAAATCAGAAATAAAAGAAAGGAAATATAAAAGTGATGATTACATCAGAATTTTTACAAAATTTAACAACAAGATTAATAGAAACTCTAACTTTATCTTTTACATCTTGTTCTATAGGTGCTTTATTAGGTTTTTTATTAGGAATTTTTTTATATAAAACACATAAAAATGATAAAATAATAAAAAAATTTTTTTATTCAATAACTAATAAAATCATTGATATATCTACACACTTACCTTTTCTATTTTTTTCTTTTTTTACTGTTTTGATTTTTCAAATTTTTTTCAGAAATGATACAAAAGGGGGATTTTTATGTGCTTGTTTTATTTTAACTATATATTTAACTTTAGTTTTTTCTAAAAAAATAGAAAAAATATTTATTAAAAATACAAAAAATTATATTTTTTGTTTAAAAAAAATAATTAAAAATAAAATAATTATAAGTGAATTAATAATTCAAAAAACTTCTTTACTTATAACAGGAATTTGTTATTCAACAATTGCAGGTGGTTCTTTTGGTGGAAGTAACAAAAATGGTTTGGGATTGGGTGTTTTAGCATATGAAAAATATAAAAATGGAGATGATTTAGAAGTTTTTATTTGTTTTATTGTTATTCTTTTAACTATTCAAATAATATATTTAATAGGAGATTATTTATCAAAAAAATTAAAATAAAAATATTAAAAATTTTAAATATTAAAATAAATAAATTAAAGGAGGGGTTGAAAATTGAATTTAATAAAAAATTTTAATCCTAAAAGAATTACTAAAAATAAATTTATAGCTGTAATTGAAATACCACAAGGTAGTAAAAAAAAATATGAAATAGATAAAGAAACAGGAATGTTAATATTAGATCGTTTTTTAAATACTGCATTTCGTTATCCAGCTAATTATGGTTTTATACCTCTAACTCATTGTGAAGATAATGATCCTTTGGATGTATTAGTTTTAACTCAAGAACCTTTAGAACCAATGATTTTGGTGGAATGTTTTCCAATAGGAATTATAAAAATGATCGATCAAAATGAATTAGATGAAAAAATAATAGCTGTTTCAACTAAAGATCCGATTATGTCTAATTATAAAGATATTAAAGAAATACCAAAAAATTTGCTGTATGAAATTAAACATTTTTTTGAAAACTATAAGACATTAGAAAATAAAAAATGTTTTATAGAAAATATAAAAGGTCAAAAAGAAGCTATTGAAATTATTGAAAAACATTTAAAAAATTACGAAAAAAAAAATAATAATAAAAATAAATAAATAACATATTTTTTATCAATAAATCAACAACATTTAAAAAATATTAATAAAAAAATTTTATATATTTTATATAAATTTTAAAATATTCATAATATAAAAATAAAAATATTAACAATTTTATAAAACTAATTTTAAAAAAAAATATAATTGTTAAATGAAAGTATTAATAAATTATGAAAAAAAATTTTAAAATCATTACTGTTAACAAAAAAGCTGAATATAATTATTTTTTAGAAAAAAAATATTATGCTGGTATTAAATTAATAGGTTGTGAAATTAAATCAATTAGATTAGGAAAAGTTAATATACAAAATGCACATATTTATATTAAAAATAATGAAATTTTTATAATAAATATGTTGATTAATAAATATAAATTAAGTTGTGATTTAACTTTTCAGGAAAAAAGAGAAAAAAAACTTTTACTAAATAAAAAAGAAATTATACAGATCAAAAATAAAATGAAAACTCATTCTTTAACAACTATTCCAGTAAAACTTTACTTAGAAAAAAATTTAGCAAAATTAGAAATCGCCTTAGCTAAGGGTAAAAAAAAATATGATAAAAGAAACGATTTAAAAGAAAAAACTATTAAATTGGATCTTAAAAAAAATTATCAATTAATTTAAATCAAATCTTAAATATTTTAAATTTTAAAATTATAATTCAAGATAAAAAAGTAAATGATTTTTTAATACAAATAAAATCAAATAAAAATTAAATCCAGAATTTAAAATCTGTATTTAATTTTATTTTTATTTTATTTAATAGAAAAATCACAATTATTTAATTTTATATATAAATTTATAATTTTCTCTTTTTCTTTTATTTTTTTTTTTAAATCAATAATTTCTTTAAATTGTTCTTTGGATAACTCTATAATTTCATTTACATTTATTTGAAAAAATTTAAAATTTTTATCTAATTTTTTAATTATTTCTTCCTTTAAGTTTAAAATATAATTTAACTTTTTGTTTTTCTTAAATAAATTTCTTATTTTTTTATTAAATTTTTTAATTTTTAATTTTAACATTTTATTTTTATAAATAACAATATCTAAAATAAATTTTTTTTTACTTAATTCTTGTTTTTTATAATCAAATAATTCATTATTTAATTTAAAAATTTCATTATTTTTAATTTCTTTTTGAAATTTTTTAAAATTATTATATATTTTTAATAGTAATTGATTTTTAAAAGTTAAATATAATAAAAATAAAAAAATAAAATATATTAAAATTTTTTTATTTTTATTATATTTTATTTGATATTTCATAATTAAATAAACTTTCTATTTTTTTAATAATTAATTTATTTTATAAATTATTATTTTTCATGAAATTTATTTTATTAAAAAAAAAATTTAGGAGCATATATATTTTTAACAATTGGTTCATAATAAGCAACCAATTGATTTTTATTATTTTTAACAATAAAAGGTTTATTAGTTATAATTTGTCTTTGATCTAAATAAATTCCATTTTTAACTAACTTAATTAAATAATCATTTAAAATTAATTCGTTATAATTACAAAATAATGTTTCAACCATTTTTAAATCTTTTAAACTAATTTTTTCTATAGTTTTAGCATCACTTAATAAATAATTTCCAATTGATATTCTTTTTAATTTTTTTAAAGCTCCATAAGTATTCATATCTAAAGCTATGTCAGAAGCTAAACTTCTAACATAAGTACCTTTAGAAACATGAGTTAAAAAATCAACTTGGTTATCATAAACTAATGAAGTTTTTAACAAACTATGAATAATAACTTCTCTTTTAGGAATTTCTAAAATAATATTTTTTCTAGCCAAATTATACATTTTTTGACCTTTAATTTTTATAGATGAATACATAGGTGGTTTTTGTAAATATTTCTTTTTATGAAATTTATCAAAAGATCTTTGAACTTGTTCATCTGAAATAATATTATTCTTAACAGCAATCAATTTACCCAAAATATCAAAGGTATCATATTTTTTATTAAAAACAAAAGTACCTTCATATTGTTTATCTAAATTTTCAAATAAAAAAGCTAATTTAGTAGCTTTATTAATAAAAACAATTAAAAGACCTTCTGCTAAAGGGTCTAAAGTACCAGAATGACCAACTTTTAAAAAATTAAATTTTTTTTTAATTTGTTTAACAACATCATGCGATGTAATAAATTTATTTTTATAAACTAAAAAAAATCCTTGCATTATTAATTCCTTTTTGAAAAAATTTTATAACTCTAAATATAAAAACATTTTTTAAGTTAAAAAATTTATCAATTCATTTTGTGAACAATAACCAATTTGTCTCTTAATTTCTTTACCTTTTAGATATAAAATTAAGGTCGGAAAACTAACAACTTTATTTTCTAAAACCAAAGAACGATAATTATCAACATTAACTTTGCAAAAAAAAATATCTTTCTTAATTTGAGAAACTTGTTCTAAAATTGGTGTTAACTTTTGACAAGGTCCACACCATTCAGCAAAAAAATCTACTAAAACTAATTCTTTTTGATTAATTAAAGTTTGATAATTTATTCCATCGTAATTATACATATTTTCACCTTCTAAATTATTTTTTGATTAAATTTTTAATTATTATTACTCATCGCCACCAATAGTTAAATCACCAACATAAACACTAGCACTACCGAATCCAGATAATTGTAATTTAAAATCATTACCAATATCTTTTAAATTTTTTAAAATATCAAAAAAATTGCCTGAAATAACAATCATTTTAATCGGATTAGTAATTTCTCCTTGTTGAATTTTAAAACCACTTGCTTGTAAACTAAAATCACCACTTATAGTTTCAACACCAGTATGTAATCCCACTAAATCAGTAATATAAACTCCATTTTTAATAGGATAAATAATTTCTTTTAAAGTTTTTTCACCTTTTTCTAGATAAAAATTAGTCATAGAAATTCCACTACCAAAACCATTACCTGTTGGTTTTTGATTAAATATTTTAGCAGTTTTTAAATTATTAACAAATAATTTAAAAACCCCATTTTTAACAATCATTTTTTTATAACAAGCAACACCTTCATCATCAAATTTTTCCTTAAAATAAGTAAAATCAGATAATGGATCATCAATAATATTAATTTTAGGAGAAGCAATAACTTCATTTAATTTATCTTTCAATGGAGTTAAATTTCTATAAGCTTTTTCTGCACTAAATATACCACTAAAACTTTTCAAAATTTTTGCAAACATTTCATTAGAAAAAACAGTTGGATAAAAATTAGATTTTAAAGATTTTCCACAAAGTTTTTTTTCACCGTTAACAATAATTTTTTTAGCATGTTTTTCAACATCAAATTCAAGAAAATTTTTAACTAATTGAACTTTTTCATAACTTTGAATATCTTTATTTTTTGTAAAAATGGCCGATGTATAAATATAAGCAAAGCTATTATTACTTTTCAAATTAACTCCTTTAGAATTAATTAATATTTTTTGATGAAATGTTTCTTGATAACTATTTTTTTCAATTTTTTTATAAAAAGAACTTTTAGAAATATTTTTTTCTAAATTTTTTAATAAATTAATTTTTAATTCTAAATCAACTTTAGAAAAATCAAAATTATTTTCTATAATATCTGGATATTTTTCAGAACCTTCAAAAATAATAGCTGGTTCTTTAGTATCAATAATAGATGTATTGTTTTTTAAAACATCTAACATCTTATCGAAATTATCATCATTTAAATTTTCAAAATAAACTTGAGATATTTTATTTTTATAAATACCTTTTAAAGAAACAGAAATTATCTTACTTTCAGTATAGGAATCGATTTTTCCATTTTCTAAAGAAATATTTAATTTTTTATTTTTATTAATAAATATTTCTAAATCAGAAAATCCTTTAGATATTCCTTTTTCAATCCATTTTTGATACATTTTTATTAAAAATTTTCCTTTTCTGTGCCACCAACAATTATTTCTTTAACTCTAATAGTTGGTTGACCTACGTCTACTGGAACATAACCTGAATCAGCGCCACAAGAACCTTGTGATAATTTTAAATCATTAGCAACTCGATCAATTTTATTTAAAATTTCATGTCCATAACCAATTAACATAGCTCCTTTAACAGGAAAAGTTAATTTACCATTTTCAATTAAATATCCTTCTCTAACGACAAAATTAAATTCACCAGTTAAAGGAACAACTGTTCCACCACCTAAACTTTTAGCATACAAACCATATTTTGTATCTTTAATAATTTGTTGTGGTGTATCTTTACCTGAATCAATATAAGTAGAATTCATTCTAGAGGTAGGAGAAAATTTATATGATTCTCTTCTAGAAGAACCGGTTGATTCAATATTCATTTCTCTACCATTACGTAAATCAACTAAATAATTTTTTAAAATACCATCTTTAATTAATAAATTTTTTTGAGTTTTTTTACCTTCATCATCAAAATTTAAACTACCCCAGGAATTTTTAATATTACCATCATCATAAGCTGTTACCAATTCAGAAGCAATTTTTTGATTAATCTTTCCAGTGAAAGGAGAAAAACCTTTAGCAACTGATGATGCTTCTAAAGGATGCCCACAAGCTTCATGAAAAATTACACCACCAAAACCATTATTAATTACAACAGACATTTTTTGTGGTTTTATCTCTTTAGCATCTAATAAAATAATTGCTGTTTTTGATACATTCTTAGCAATTTTAACTAAATCAAAAATTTCGAAAAATTCCAAACCAACACATTTTCCTACTACTTCATAATTTTCTTTCATTTGATTATCTTTTTGAGAAACAGAAATCAAACTACAATGAATATAATTTCTAATATCATTTTGATAAACACCTTTTGTATTAGCTATTAAAACTTTCTGTTCTTTTTCTGTTAAATTTACACGAGTTTGAATAATTTTAACATCATAATCTTTCATAATTTTTGATAAATTAAGCATTTTTTTTGATTTTTCTAATTTAGTCATACTTGAATATGGTATTTTAATATTATTTGGTAATTTTTCTGGTTCTGATAAAGAAATTACTTTTTGTGGTGAACCAAAAAAATTTAATTTCAAATTTTTTACTAAATTCAAAATATTAGAAAAACTAATATCATTAGTATAACCATAAACTTCATTAATTCCCTGTAATAATCTAACGCCTACACCAAAAATATTTTGACTACTACAATTAATAACTTCTTGACCTATAATTCCTAAATTATTAATATTCGTTTCTTCAAAAAAAAGTTCAGCAAAATCAGCTCCTGTGTCTAAAGATTGATTTAAAATAGTTTGAATTTCTTTTTTATTTAACATTTAACAATTTTTATTCCTTTCAAAAAATATAATATTTTAAAAAATTTAACTAAAATAATAATTTTTAATATTATTAAAAAATAGAATTAATTATTTTTTGTGTTTTTTCTGATATTTGTTTTGTATTTTGAAATTGATATTCTTGAAACTTAATAGATTTATGACAATGAACTTCAACAATTTTTCTTTTAAGCCAAAAAAATTTTTTAATATTTGTAGAACCTTTAATACTCAAAGGCAAAATAGCAGCATTGCTTTTAAAAGCAACTTTAAAAGCGCCAGGTAAAAATTCTACAGCTTTTTCATTTTTAATATCTTTTATACCTCCTTCGGGAAAAATAACAATAGCTAATCCTTTTTTTATATTTTCAATACCTTTAATTAAATTTTTTGCTGTTTCGCGATTATTTTTCCTAAATATTTGAATACAATCAAAAGAATTAAAACAATGATTTATCAATGAATATTTATATAAAGCATCTTTAGGAGTAAAAGCTAAACATCTTGGTATTACACTTAAAATAATAAAAGCATCAAACCATGATTTATGATTGGCATAAATAATTAAATTTTCTTTTAAAGGTATTAAATCATAATTTTTAAAAACTATTTTAATTCTTAATAATTTTAATAAAAAAATAGATATGTTTCGAAGAACTATATACTTAAAATTATGATTTACTCTTAAATTTTTCATAATTATAATACAAAGTAAACAAAGTAAAAAAATAAAAATTAAAGATATTAAAAAAGATAATATAGGAAATAAAGAAAAAATAAATAAATAAAATAAATAACTATTATTGAAAAATTTTAAAATTAAAAATCCCCAATTAACAAAAAAGATAAATAAAAAAATTAAATTAAACATTTTGTTTTAAATCACCTTTTTCTTTAAAATAAAAAATTTAATTTATTTTATGATACTCAACAAAAATTAATTCTGGATAAATTTTTTTAGACACAATCTTATATTTATTTAAATTAACAAAAGGAAAAAATGAATCCCCTTTAAATCTTTTTAAAATATGAGTAATATAAAGTATATTTACATAAGATAAAGTTTGTTTATAAATTTGACTTCCACCAATTATAATTATTTCATCTTTAATATTTTTTAAAAAATTCAATAAATCATTTATAACAATTCCATCAGATAACTTCAATGAATGATCAAAACTGGCAACATAAGTATTTTTAAATAAAAAATTTTTATTTTTATAATATTTTTTTAAAGATTTATAAGTAAAATAACCCATTAAAACATTTTTATTATTAGTCATTTTGTTAAAAAATTTTAAATCTTGAGGATAATGCCAAGGTAACATATTACAATTACCAATTAAAAAATTAGGATCTAAAGCAGTAATTAAACTAATCATACAGCAACAACCCCTTTCAAAATACTATGAGATTTATATTTTTCTAAATTAAAATCATCAAATTTAAATTGATTAATATCAGTTATTTGAGGATTTAAAGTCATAATTGGTAACTTTTTGGGAATTCTTTTTATTTGTTTTTGAATTTGTTCTATATGATTATTATAAATATGAGCATCACCTATAGTGTGAATAAATTCAAAAGGTTTTAAACCTGTACATTGCGCAATGATAATTAATAATAAAGAATAAGAAGCAATGTTAAATGGTATACCTAAAAAAATATCTCCACTTCTTTGATAAAGTTGCATAGAAATTTTATTTTTTTCAACATAACACTGTACCATAACGTGACAAGGAGGTAACAACATGTTTTTAATCAAAGTAGGATCCCAAGCAGTTAAAATTAAACGTCTTGAGTAAGGATTTTTTTTAATTTCTGAAATTAAATTATTTAATTGATCGATTCCATGAAAATTTCTCCATTGATGTCCATAAATAGGTCCTAAGTCACCATGAATTTTAGCAAAATTTTCGTCTGTTCTAATCTTTTCAATAAATTCTTGTAATGTTAATTTTGGAAAAAATTTTGAATTACAATATTTTTGATAAGGCCATTCATTCCAAATATTAACATTATTTTGAACTAAGTAACGAATATTAGTATCACCTTTAATAAACCATAATAATTCATGTATAATAGCTTTAAAATTCATTTTTTTAGTAGTCAATAAAGGAAATCCTTTTTGTAAATTAAAACGCATTTGATAACCAAAAATACTTATAGTACCTATTTTTGTACGATCTATTTTTTTTTTCCCATAATTTAAAATATGGCGACATAAATTTAAATAAGTTTGCACAATAATTTAAACTCCTATCAATATAATAAAATTATAAAATTTTAATTTATTAAAAATAATCAAAATTTATTAACAAATATAGGAATATTTTATAAAAAATTATAATCTAAATTAATAATAAATAAAATTAATTATATAAATTATATTATTTTTTATTAATAAAAAATTTGAATAAATAAAAAAAAAATATATTAATTTCAAAAAATTAATTAAATAAAAATAAACCAAAATGATAAAATAATTTTAAAAATAATGATTTATTTTTATTTAATTAATAATGGCGGAGGAAAAGGGATTCGAACCCTTGCATCTTTTTAAAGATCTATACACTTTCCAAGCGTACCTCTTAAGCCCCTTGAGTATTCCTCCAATCCATAATAAAAAAAATAAAATAATTAAACAATATTGATTTTAATTAATAAAAATATATTTAAATTAATTAAATCTTATTAGATAAAAATATTATATTTTTATCTAATAATAAAAATTTAATTTTTAATTCTAAAAACTTCTCGAACAATTTCAATTTCTTCATTTGTAGGTATAACTAAAACTTTAAAAAATGAAGATGGAGTGCTAATAATTCTTTCACCTTTAGAATTATTAAATTCATCATCTAAATAAACTCCTAAAAAAGATAAACGTTGAATAATGTTTTTTCTAAATAATAAAGAATTTTCACCAATACCAGCAGTAAAAACTAAAGCATCTATTCCTTTTAATAAAAAATAATAACTACCGATATAATCAACTATTTTTTTAATTTGTAAATCATGAGCTAATAAAGATCTTTTATTTCCATTTTGCAAAGACATTTCAATATCTCTAGCATCATTCGAAACGCCTGAAACACCTAAAAAACCTGATTTTTTATTCAAAATATTCATAATTTCTTCAATACTTTTATTTTCTTTATGAGATATAAATTCAACAATAGTAGGGTCAATATTACCACTTCTTGTACCCATCGGCACACCTTCAAGTGGTGTGAATCCCATAGAAGTATCTACAGACTTATTACTATCAATAGCACATAAAGAAACACCGTTACCCGCATGACAAACAATAATTTTTAAATCTTTTTTAGATAATATTTCTGAAGTTCTATTAGATACATATTTATAAGAAATGCCGTGAAATCCATATTTTCTAATTTTATATTTTTGATACCATTCATAAGGAATAGCATAAGAAAAAACTTCTTTACTTATAGTTTGATGAAAAGTAGTATCAAAAACACCCACTTGAAAAATATTAGGTATAATTTTTTCAAAAGCTTTTATACCTAAAACATTAGCATAATTATGCAAAGGAGCTAAATCATTTAAACTTTCAATTTTTAAAATATTTTCTTCAGTTAAAATAACAGAATCTTTAAATAATTCTCCACCTTGAACAATTCTATGACCTACTCCTTTAATTTCTTCTAAATTATTAATAATTTTATTAATTTGCAAAGATTCTAATAATAATTTTACTGCTTGTTGATGATTTAAAACTGGCATAATTGTTTCTTTTTTAGTAGTTCCATAAATTAGACTAAAAATAGCTTTTTGATCACCTATTTTTTCAATTAATCCAGAAACAATTAATTTTTCTTTTGGCATATCAAATAATTTAAATTTTAAAGAAGAACTTCCTGCATTTACTGATATAATTTTCATATAATTAAAAATTTCTCCTATGATATTTATATATTATTTTAAATTATAATTTATTATTTTGATAATATAAAAATTTTTATGTAAAAAAATATAATAGCAATAAAATGACAAATAGTACCTAATGAAACAAATAAATGCCAAATAAAATGATAATATTTTTTATAATCTTTAATATAAAAATAAATTCCTAAACTATAAAAAGTCAACTAGTTAATAAAAAATAAAAAAAATAAATTATATTTGTTTTATTATACAGTTGTTTAAAAAATCATTAATAGCAATAAAATGACAAATAGTACCTAATGAAACAAATAAATGCCAAATAAAATGATAATATTTTTTATAATCTTTAATATAAAAATAAACTCCTAAACTATAAAAAATTCCACCAGTTAATAAAAAATAAAAAACTGAATAATAACTTTTTATTTGATAAAAATGTGGAAAAATAAACAAAGAACTCCAACCTAATAAAAGAAATAAACAAATATGTATTTTATTCCATTTATAAATCCAAAACCATTTTAACATAATGCCTATTGTTATTATAATAAATTGAAAAATAAAAAAAATTAGACCTATATCAAAATCTTTCTTATTTAATTCTGGAGATAAAAGCAAAAAAGGAGTAAAAGTTCCAAAAATTAATAAATAAATACCAATATGATCAAATTTTTTAAATATTTTTTTTGCTTTTGTAAAACTTAAAGCATGATATAAAGTACTAGTTAAATAAAGAAAAATCATAGTAAAGGGGGAAAATATGGAAAAAAATTTTTTAAAAAATGGAATATTAGTAAATGTTTGTGATATACGATAAATATAACACGAAATAAAAATTAACATTATAATTCCAAAAGGAATCATTAAACCATGCGAAATAGAATTAGCTATTTCTTCTCCTAATGTTTGTGAACTATTTTCTTTTTTTTTCTTAGACATAAAATTATCTCCTAAAAAAATATAAAAAATATTTAAAAAATACAAATAACTAAATATACTAAAAATAAAAAAATTAATTATATAAATAATTAAACCATAAATTTAAAATAAATTTGCAAATCTGTCGAAAAAAATATCAGCATTTTTTAAAATATTATCTTTTAAAATAAAATCTAAATTCAAAGGCCATTCAAAATATTTCAACGTTAACAATATTCTATATTTATTATTTTTTTTAGATATTAAAGATAAAATAGGGCCTAATACAATCATTTTTTTATTATATTTTTGTTCTAAAATATCTTTAATATTTTTAGATATTGAAAAAACCTGAAGATATGATTCGTGACAAATTAAAATTTTACTAACATAACTAAATGGAGGTAATTTAGATATTTTTCTTTCTTCTAAAAGTTTTTGTAAAACATATTTTTCTTGATAATAAGCAACTGATTTAATAATATAATTATCAATATCATAACTTTGAATAATTACTGTACCTTGCTTAGTTCTTCCAGCACGTCCTGATGTTTGCATTAATAACTGAAAAGTTTTTTCAGAAGCTTTAAAATCAGGTATTTTTAATAAATTGTCAACTGCAATTATTCCAACAAAAGTAACGTTAGAAAAATCTAAACCTTTAGAAATCATTTGTGTACCTAATAAAATTTGAGCTTTATTTTGGTTGAATTCATTCCAAATATTTTCATATTCGCTAATTTTAGTAATAGTGTCTGTATCTGATCTTTTAATTTTTATTTTAGGAAAATTTTGTTTTAAGTAATTTTCTAGATATTCAATTCCTATCCCAAAAGTTTTAATTTTCTTTTGATTACATTTAGGACAAATTAATTTAAATTCTAAAACAAATCCACAATGATTACATTTTAAAAGATTTTCTTTTTTATAAAATGTAAGACTAATATTGCATTCGTTGCATTTAGGAACATAACCGCAAAAACGACACAATAAAAAAGGTGCATAGCCCTTAGTATTAATAAAAATAATTGCTTGCTCATTTTTTTTTAATGTTTCGTTTAATTTTTTTTTTAATTCAAAAGAAAAAGGTTCTAAATTACCTTTTTTTAATTCTTCTTTCATATCAACTAATTTTATTAAAGGAAAATTATCAACTAAAATTCTTTTATTTAAAGTTAATAATTTATATATATTTTGTTGAACATTATAATAACTTTCTAAAGAAGGTGTGGCACTACCTAAAATTAAAGGTATATTATGATATTTCGCTCTAATTTTAGCCAATTCTTTAACATCATAAGATAATGGTGGCGATTCTTTTTGTATAAAAGATTCATCATGTTCTTCATCAATAATAATAATACCTAAAGATTGTAAAGGAGAAAAAATAGCACTTCTGGTACCTAATACAATTTTTGCTTCTTGATTTTTAATCATTTTATACTGATTATATTTTTCTTTAAAAGTCAATAAACTATGTATAATAGATATTTTTTCTTCAGTAAATTTAGATTTTAATCTTTGTGCTAAAGGAGCTATCAAAATTATTTCAGGAACTAAAATCAAAACTTGTCGTTTTTTTTTTATAATTTCCTCAATTAATTTTAAATAAATTTCTGTTTTACCAGTTCCAGTTTTACCATAAAGTAAATATACTTTATTTTTATTTAAATTAATTTGTTTTAAAGTTTCTGTTTGTTCTTGATTTAAAATTACTTCTTTATTTTTTAATAAAGAAAAATTATGGTGCAAAAAAAATTCATTAAAATTTTTTTCATATTTTAAAATAATTCCTTTTTTTAATAAATTATTAATTACAACATAAGGACTAAATTTCAAAAATTCTTTTTTTTTTATATTTAATATTTGTTTTAATTTTTCTATAACACATTTTTCTTTAGGAGTTAAATGTATTTGATTATAATCATTATAAATAGGGTTAAAACAATAAAAAATTTCTTTTTTTTCTGAATAACGAGGTTTTAATAAAGTTTTTATTTTTAAAACATTAAATTTACAAGCTAATTTATTTAATTCGACACCAAATTTTTTATATTCTGATTTACTAAGTAACCATTCATTTTTATTATTAAATTTTTGTATTATTTCTTCTGAAATACCTTCTTTATTTAAAAGCAAAGCCTTTTTTTGATAATTTACCAAAAGTCCTTTAGGAATAACTGTTTCATAAACTAATGCTTTTGAAATAAAAGGAATTTTTAAAATTTCTTCTGCTAATAAAAAAAGTTCGAAATCAATCGAAGGTTCAACATCTAAAACTTCATATAATTCTTTTGTAGCGAATTCACTATAATCAACTAAATCACAAACATATCCTAATCTTTTGTTATCTTTTAAACCAAAAGGAACTATAACACGCATGCCTTTTTGAATCATTCCTTGAAACTCTTTTGGTATTAAATAATCAAAATGTCGGTTTCGTAATTCAAATGTTTTCAAATCAACAACAACTTGTGCAATCATTAAAATTTAATTATACCTATTATTCCTTATTTATTAAATTAATAAAAATATTTTATAATTTAAATTTTTATTTATTCATACCTTTTAAAATATTATCAATATGATTACCATACTCTAAAGATGTATCATAAATAAATACTAATTCAGGTATTTTTCTTATATTTCTTATTTTTTTAGCCAACAACATTCTAATTATAACTTTATTTTTTTCTATAATTTCAGCGGCTAAAGATAAAAATTCTGGTTGATTATTTAAAATAACATAATAAACATTTGCAAAAGATAAATCATTAGTTAACTTAACTTCAGTTACATTAATAAATCCGATTTTATCATTCTTAATAGATGAATTAATTATTAAAGCTAATTCTTTTTTTATCAAACTAGCTAATTTTTCATTTGTTAATCCCATATAATATTTTAATTCTCCGATTTCTCTAACTTATACGCCTCTATTATATCATTTATTTCAAAATTACTAAAATTTTCTACTAAAATACCACATTCATGACCTTTTTTAGAATTTTGAATATTATCTTTTAAATGTTTTAAAGAAATTATTTTTCCTTGATGAATAATTTTTTTATTCCTAATTATTCTTAATAATGAATCATTAGTTATTATACCACTAATAACATAACAACCAGCAATTGTTCCTACTGTACTAATATTAAATATTTTTCTTACTTCAGCTTGGCCTATAATTTTTTCTTCTATAGAAGTTTTTAATAAACCTTTCATTATCTTTTCTACATCTTCAAAAATACGATAAATAACATTATATAAATTTATTTGAATACCTTTACTTTTTGATAAATTTCTGACAAAAACATTAGCATTTACATTAAAACCTATAATTAAAGAAGAATTTAGTTGACCTAAATTAATATCACTTTCAGAAATATCACCAACACCAACTTTTATAAATTTAATTTTAACATCAGATAAAGAAATTTTTTCTAAAATACTTTTTATAGCCTCTAAACTACCTTGAAAATCTGTTTTTAAAATAATATTTAAATATTTAGTTTCTACAGTATCTTCATTACTTAAAAAATTCTCTAAACCAGAAATTTTGTTTTCTAATTCTAAATTTTCTTTAAATTGTTGTTTTTTTTGATTAACAATTTTTTTAGCAGTAAATTCATCTTTAACAACTATAAAAAAATCTCCTGCTAATACAACTTCTTTTAAACCAGAAACTTTAATAGGTTGAGAAGGTAAAGCTATTTTTAATTGTTGTTTTAAATCATTTTCTATAGAACGAATTTTACCATAAGTTTTTCCAACAACAACAATATCACCAACTTTTAAAGTTCCTTTTTGAATAATAAAAGTAGCTATAGGTCCTTGTGATATAGCTAAATTACTTTCTAAAACATGACCTTCAGCAGGAATTTTTATTTCAGTTTGATAATTTTCTATTTCACTAATTAATAAAATTAATTCTAATAATTGATCAATACCTTGATTTTTTAATGCAGAAATTTCTACATATGGAGTTTTTCCGCCCCAAGCTTCAGGTAATAAATCATAATTGGAAAGTTCAGACATAATTGGTTCTAAATTAATTCTATTAGTTTTATCTATTTTATTTAAAGCAACAATAATAGGTACTTTTGCCGCTTGTGCATGTTGTAAAGCCTCAATAGTTTGTGGTTTAACTCCATCATCTACTGCTAATATTAAAATACAAATATCTGTAAATCGTACTCCTCTGGCTCTCATTTGATTAAAAATTTCATGACCAGGAGTATCTATAAAAGTAATTAAATTTCCTTTATATTTAGTTTGATATGCACCTATGTGTTGAGTAATACCACCAAATTCTTTATCAACTATTCTAGTTTTTCTAATTGTATCTAATAATGTTGTTTTCCCATGATTAACATGACCCATAATAGTAATAATTGGAGGTCTTTTTTCTAATTTTTTAATATCTTTTTTTTTTTCTGCAATTATTTTTTTTGAATTATCAAGATTTTCAAAAATAATTTCAACATTAAATTCAATACCCAACAATTCAATAGTTTTTTTATCTAAATTATCATTAATGTTAGCAATTATACCTATATGTAAAAGTTTTTTTATTAAGTTAGTGCTAGAAATACCAAATATTTTAGCTATTTCTTGAATATTATGTTTTGAATCAAAAACATAACTTTTTTTTACTTTTTGTTTTTCAACTTTCGAATCATTTTTTTTTTTATTTTTTGATTGAGGTATTGTTTTTTTCATAAGTTTTATTCCTTTCCTAAATAAAATATTTTTTTATTAAATTCAATAATTAATTTTAAATAGTTTGAACCATTTCTAAAAGTTTTTTATAAATTTCATTAGGTATATAAGTTTTTAATTTTTTTTCTAAAATTTTTTTTTTTTGAATTAATAAAACATTTTTAAGATTTAAAACAAAATAAGCACCTCTGCCAAAAATTATATAATCAAAATCAATAAAAATTAATTTATTTTTTGTAACTACAACTCTTATTAAATTTTTTTTTGGCAAAATACAGCGACTTGCGATACAAGTTCTTAAAATAAGTTTTTGTTTTATCATTAATTTACCTTATTTTATTAAATATTTATAACATAAATATTTTTAATTTATTGTTTTTATTTTTTTAAATTGAGATAAAGTTTTAATATCAATATTCCATTTAGTAGCTTGAACAGCTAATTTAACATTTTTACCTAATTTACCAATTGCTAAAGATAATTGATCATCTTCTACAATCGCCAAAGCAACTTTATTTTCTAAATCAACAATATTTACTTGAAATATTTTAGCTGGTTGTAGAGAATTAGAAATCAATTCTTCATTTTTTTCACTCCACAAAAACAAATCAATTTTTTCTCCTTGTAAAAGTTTAATAATGCTTTTAATACGATTACCATTTTTACCAATACAAGAACCAATCGGATCAACTTGAGGATCATTAGAAAACAATCCTATTTTAGTTCTTTCGCCTGGAATTCTAGCAATCATCATAATTTTTAAAGTACCATCATTAATTTCAGGAATCCAATCTTCAAAAATTTTAGTTACCAAACCAATATGAGTTTGACTTACAAAAATTTTTGGTAATTTAGTAGTTTTTTGAACTTCAACTATATAAACTTGAATACGATCACCTTCAATAAAAATTTCTTTATTTAAAGTTTCTTTTTTTGGTAACAAAGTTGTCATTTCTTTTTCTAATTCTAAATAATAAAATTTACTATTAGAACCAATAACTTTTGCATTAATCAATTTACCTTCATAACTTTTAAAATAATCATAAATATTTTCTCTTTTTTGTTTAGTTAATTCTTCTTTAAACTTATTCTTAAAATCTTTAACAGCATAAAGGTTAAAATCTTTAGGATTAATCTTAATATTAATAATTTGACCTACTTTGACTCTTTTTTTAAATTTTTTTGCTTCTTCTAAATCAATGTGAGTATAATCTTTATAATTATTTAAATCTTTTTCTTCTGAATCAATTATATAATATTGTTTATATAAATTTATTTCATTACGATCTTCTTTAATATCAACTCGACAAGATTTAACGTGATGAGCTTTTCTGCAACCATAAATAAGAGCTTTTGTGAAAGCATCTTTTATTTGTTTACTGGTTAAATCATTTTCTTCTGCAAACTCATTAATAATATTAAAAAATTCTTTACTATTCAAAATTTCTACCTACCTTATATAAAAAAATCATGATAAAAATATTATTACACATAAAAAAATTTCAATTAAATAAATATTTTTTTATTTTGCATTATTGATTTTATAAAACTTTTAAATTTTAACATCAATAATATTAAAAAGGGACGTTAAATTAAAAAATAGTGATTTAAAATCACTATTATAATTTAATAACTCATTTTAAAATTTAAAAAATAATAACATAATCAGAAAAATCGTAAAATTAAAATAAAAAATTTTTAATATTATAATTATAACATATTTATAAGAACATTAAAAAATTAAATCAAAGATTATTTAAATATTTAAAGATAAATGAAAAAAATAAAATCCATTTTATCAAATCATAAACATAATTAAATATTCTTGAATTTTATTTTTATCATCAATATTCAACATAATACCTTCTAAAGCAATAGAAATACGCCCAGTTTCTTCAGATACTACTAAAGTCATACTATCAGTAGTTTCACTAATTCCTAAAGCAGCGCGGTGTCTAGAACCTGTTGTTTTTTCAAAATGTTCATCATCAGATAATGTATAATAAGCACCAGCACATAAAATTCTATCTCCTCGAATAATAGTTCCACCGTCATGCAGTGGAGTATTAGGAATAAAAATATTCATTATTAATTCTTTAGAAACTATACCATTAATTAAAATAGCTTTTTGTGAAAAAATATCTAAGGTATTATGTTTTTCTATAGTAATTAAAGCTCCAATTTTTTTACTCGACATTTCAATTACAGATTCTAAAATAGCTTTTTGAGTAGTATGACTTCCCATAACAATATTTTTTTGTTTAGACCAAAATTTTAAATAATTATTAAAATAAATCCTTAAATAAGGTGCTTTTATAATAATAATACTAATTAAAGAAAAAACTAATAATGAATCATAAATTTTTAAATCTAATAAACAATCTAAATCACATTCTAATAATTTTTGAGTAATTTTTTTAAAATAATGAACAAAAAGAGTGCATAAAAACATTAAAAAAATAATTTTAAAAATTTGATATTTACTAAAAAGAATTTTAAAAGCAAAAAAAATTAATATTATTAATAAAATAAAATAAATTAAAACTTTTAAAAAAAATTCCATAAAAATACCTTTTCTTTTTTTATTTTAGTTATAAAATATTATAATTTATATTTGAATATATATATAAATTATAATAAATCTTTATACTTATTAATAAAAATATTTTTAGCTATTATTACAATAATAAAATATAAAATTAATATTGATCCAAATGATAACAAAAAATTCAATTTTGTAAATTCATAAAAAAATTTAGATTGCAATTTTAATGAATCACATAAAAAAGGTATAAAAGGAGAAATTGTGACAATAATAACACCTATTATAGGTAAAATAAACATTAATAACGATGGTTTAATATCTTTAATAATATTTTCTGTACGTAATAAATAAATAATAAAAACTTGTGACCACATAGAAAAAATAAACCAACCAGTTTGAAACATATCTTCGTTTTGTGGTAAAATTAAAAAAATTAATAAATCAAATAAAAAAGAAATAAATCCAAAAAAAATCATAAAATTTCTAATATTTTTTAAATCCCAATTACGCGGTTTTTTTAAATAATTAGAATCTACGTTGTCAAAAGGAATAGCAAAACAAGTCAAATCATAAATCACATTTAAAAATAAAATTTGAATCGCTTTCATTGGAATAAATTTTAAAAATAAACTCGCTGTTAAAAAACTTAAAACATTACCAAAATTAGAAGCTAAAGTAAATTTTAAATATTTTAACATATTAGTATAAGTTTTTCTGCCTTCAATAATACCTTTTTGCAAAATACTTAAATCATTTTCTAGAATAATAATATCTGCTGCTTCTTTTGTAATATCCGAACCAGAATCAACAGAAATAGCTAAATGAGCTTTTTGCATTGCTGGAACATCATTAATACCATCACCCATAAAACCTATAATGTTTTTTTCTTTTTTAAAAACTTCTATAATTCTTCCTTTTTGTTCTGGAGAAAATTTTGTAAAAATATTTATTTTTTTAGCTTTTTGATACAATTCATAATCATCTAATTTGTCTATTTCATTTCCAGATAAAAAACTAATATTGTTAATATTGATAATTTTAGCTATTGTTTTAGTTAAAATATCATTATCACCCGTTAAAATTTTTACTTCAACACCATATTTTTTTAAAGAAGCTATTGTTTTTTTAGCACTTTTTTTTATAGAATCAAAAAAAGTTAAAAAACCTATTAAAATCATTTTTTTTTCATGAAAATTATTTAAAGAGTTAACAAAAGAAGAAGTATTTTTTTCAGCTAAACCAACCACTCTAAAACCTTTTTGATTATAAGAAATAATCTTATCATAAATTATTTTTTTGTATTCTGGTGTTAAAGGAATAATATTTTTTTTACTAACTTCAACATAATCGCAAATATTTAAAATTTCTTCTACAGCACCTTTAGTAATAATTTTTTTTTTTTTATTATATTTATTTTCTAAAATAATACTAACCATTCTTCTATTGTAATCAAAAGAAATTTCATCTATTTTATTAAATTTTTCATGATAATCAATTTTAATAAAATTATTTTTTTGTAAATATTGAATCTTAGAAATAATAGAATAATCTATAATATTTTTAGCACCATCATGAAAAAAACTATTAAGATAAGCGTTTTTTAAAACATATTCATTTAAATTATTATTTAAATCAAAATAACCATCTAATGAAATATGACCTTCTGTTAAAGTTCCCGTTTTATCAGTAAATAATATATTCATAACTCCAAAATCTTGAATAGAACTTAAATTTTTAACTAAAACTTTTTTTTTTGATAATAAAAACAATCCGATAGATAAAGAAGTAGTAGTAACTAAAGGTAACATTTCTGGAGTTAATCCAAATGCAATAGTCAAAGAAAATAATAATGGATCAATTATATTTTTACAACCGTTTTTAACATAATTAATGATAAACATTAATGGCATCATAAAAAAAATAAAAATAAGTAATAATTTAGAAATAGAATTAATACAATTTTGAAAATTAGAAAAATTCTTTTGTTTATCAATATTTTTATTTATTTTACCTAAATAAGTATTTTCACCTGTAATAACAACAATACCTTTAGCATAACCAGAAATAACACTAGTCCCTGCAAAAATTAATCTTTTATCTTCTAAAAAATTTTCACATATATCTTTATTTTTAGCATCTTTTTGAACTGAATAAGATTCACCTGTTAAACTAGCTTCTTGAACAAAAAAATTTTTAGTCTCAATTAATTTAATATCAGCAGAAATAATATCACCTGAAGTAAAAAAAACAATATCGCCTCTAACTAAATCATCTGAAAAAATTTTTTGAATTTTATTATCTCTTTTTACTTTAGTAGTTGTTTGAAGCATTTTTTTTAATTTCTCAACTATTTTTGAAAATTTCATTTCTTGAAATAAAGAAATAAAATTAGATAAAAAAAATATTAAAAAAATAATAATAATAGTTGTAAAATCTTTAAATTCCCGATTTTCATTAAATATAACATCAGTTAATAAAGAAATAATTAACATTAATAATAAAATAATATTAAAGGGATTAAAAAAAAATTTTATAAATTTTCGAATATAAGAAATTTTTTGATATTTTAAAAATTCATTTCCGCCATAAATTTTTCGATTAATTATAATTTGTTGTAATGTCATTCCATTTTCTTCATTTGAATTGAAATATTCTAAAGTATCTTTTAAATTTTGTTGACTAATATAACTTATAAATTTAAAATAATTAAAAGAAGAATTTTTATTTGTTTTTTTTTTCATAAAATTAAAAACCTCCGAGTAAAAAATAAATAACTTAAAAAAATAATATAAAAATGTTTTTTAAATAATTAATTAATAAAAATTTAAACTTATAAGTTAATTTTACTAAATTTTTTGCTTTTCAATAAACAAACTTTTTATTTATAATATAAAAATATAATAAAAAACACCCTACAAAAAGGGCGTATATAAATTTTTTTTATTTTCTATTATAAAATTCAACTATTAATTGTTCTTTAATATTAGGTAACAATTCATCTCTCTGAGGAATACGAACATATTTTCCAACTAATTCTTTACTTAAATTAACATAATCAACACGATTTAATTTGTTTGCTAAAGCTTCTTTTACAATAATTAAATCTTTTGATTTTTCTTTTAAAGTTATAATTTGACCAATCTTTAAAATATAAGAAGGAATATCTACCTTTTTATTATCCACCAAAATATGACCATGATTAACTAATTGTCTTGCTTGTTGTCTGGTTTTAGCAAATCCCAAACGATAAACAATATTATCTAAACGAGATTCCAATAAAAACAAGAACATTTCACCATGTATACCTTTTAATTTACCTGCATCTTTAAAAGTTTTTCTAAATTGTTTTTCAGAAATACCATAAGTAAAACGAACTTTTTGCTTTTCTTGTAATTGTAAGCCATAATCTTTTATTTTAACTCTTTTTTGACCATGCATTCCTGGTGCATAAGGTCTTTTAATCAATTCTTTACCTGTTTCTGATAAAGAATAATTTAAACGACGTGAAATTTTCCAAATAGAACGTGTATAACGAGACATTAATTGCATTTTCTCCTTAAATTTATAAAAAATAAAATTAAAAATTTTTAAATTAATTTATATTAAGTACTAAAAATATTTTATTTTAAAATAAATTAAAAATTTTTAATAAAATTTTTAATAAAAATTTAAAAACATATTTTATAATAAATTAATATATTTTCATAAAATTAAAAAAATATAAATAATAATAAAAAATTTCAAAATAATAATTTTTTACAATCTCTAAAAAATAAATAATAATTTTGTAAAATTATTTAAAACAATTTTAATTTAGATTTACTCAAAAAACAAAGAATTGTTCCATTTAATAAACCAGTTAATATATTTGGAATAAAATTATAAATAATAGAAAAAATATAATAATGTCCTTTATTAAATAATTGTTGTAAAAAATTAGGTAATTTAATAATTAATTCATCATCATTAGCAAATATGTGAACCCAAATAAAGTAACCAGATAAAGTATGAAATATAGCTTTTAAAGAGAAAATTAAAAATACAGATAAACAAATTTTTTTAAAATGATTATTATTTTGAAAATCATTTAAATAAAATAATCCAGAAATACTATAAGATAAATCTGGTAAAATATAATCTAAAATATAAATCAATATTGAATTAGTGGAATTAATATTAAATAAATCTGACCAAATTTTTAAAGTAAAAAAACTTGCTTTTTGTAAATGATAAAGATTAAATAAAATACAAGATCCTAAACTATACTTAAAACCAAATATAAAACCTATCAAAATTATAGGAAAAACTGAAATTTTAAACATTGTTCCACTACCAAATATATTAAAAGAAAAAAATAAAGTCCAAAAAATATCTAAAAAAATAGCAAAAGAAACTAAAGAAGCTGAAATTGCTGTTTTTTGTAAATTTTTTAATTTCACGTATTTTTTATTAACTCTCTTTATAATTAAAAAATGTTTTATATCAAAAAAATAAAATATTATAATTTTATATAATTAATTAAAATATAATTAAAAAAATTAATCAATTTTTTTATCAGTTTTTTTATTTTCTAAATATAATTTATCTTTATAATAACCACTGTTTTTAGTAACACGATGTGGTAAAGTAAAATTTTTAGTTACAGAACAAACTACTAAATTGGGAGCACTTAGTTTATAATGCGTACGTCTTTTTCTTTTAACAGTTTTACTGGTTCTTCTAAACGGAACAGCCATAATAATTTTCTCCTAATTTCTTGTCAATCATATTAAAATTATATTAAATATAAATATAAAAATTTAAATAATAAATTAATTAAAGTATCATAAAATAAATTTAAAATTTATTATTTAATGGCGTTTGAGAAGGGATTCGAACCCCTGACCGACGGCTTAGAAGGCCGTTGCTCTATCCAGCTGAGCTACTCAAACACTAAAAGTTTCTGCAAATTCAACAACCTATATTATACTTTAAAAAATATTTTTTTTCAAATAATTATATATTAAATTAAAAATTTAATAACAAAATATTAATCATAAGTTTTATAAGTTACCGAAGTGTTTCAAAACTTTGGACTATTTAAAAATTAAATAATTTAACTATTTGAATCGATATTTATATCGATTTTTTTTGTTTTAAAAAGGACAAAAATGTTAAATAAATTAAATACTGAACTTGAAAATACAGTTCAAGCTTTTTTATTAAAACCAAAAAATTTAAAATTACGTGATAAAATTTATGAATTATGTCAAGTATCACTTTTTCATTTAGCTAAAAAATTTAAATTATCTCCAATGTTAGAAATAAATGATTTAATTCAAGAAGGATATTTATGTTTAGATAATTGTTTAAAAAAATACTCTATTAAACATTCTACTAATTTTATTACTTTTTTTTCTAATCAAGCTAAAAGAAAAATGCAAGATTTAATTCGAAAAGTAGTTGGTATTAAAAAACATGAAAAAGAATATAATGATTTAGCAATTCAATATGTTGATTTAGAAGATGAAAATATTGTAACAACTAATTTTAATGAAGAAAATTTTTTAAATCCAAACAAAATATTTATGAACGAAATTAAAGCTAAAAAAATTGCCATTAAAATTAAATCAGCTAAATTAACTAAAAATGAATTACAGGTATTAAGTTTAACTACTAATTTAGATATTAATCAAGGTACTCATGATATATCTTTACCTGAATTAACTAATACTGAAATTGGTAATCGTTTAAATTTAACGAATAAACAAGTAGAAAATTTTAAAAATAAAGCATTTACTAAATTAGAAAAATATTTCAAAATTCAATTAATAACTGAAAATGATGAAAATTATATTCGATTTTATGAAGTAAAAAAATGTTACAATTCTAAAACTAAATTATATAATCAACAACATAAAACCTTAATTGCAATTATTATCAAAACTAACGGATTATGTTTTTTAACTAAACAATTTTATAATAATCATCAAACCTAATTATGATTTATTTTGACCTAAATAAGTCATTAAACTGTTTAAAATATAAAATAATTTAATTAATAAATAAAAAAGTATTAAGAAAAGTTCACATAAAAAAAATAGATTAGGCTTTCAATAATACTAAATTAATTATTAATTAGTTATTTAAATCTTTCTTTGATAATATTAAAATAAAACAAAAACTCTTAGTTTGATAGGAGTTTTTGTTATTTATAAATAACAAAAAAATTGTTATCTTTAAAAATCGAATAATCATTACAAAAACTCCTTATTATTAATTTAATAAGGAGTTTTTTTTATTTAAAATTAAAAAAAAATATAAATTAAAAGGAGAAAAAAATGTTAAATCAAGTTACTTTAATTGGTAGAATTACCAAAGATATTGAATTAAAAACTTTTACTGTTAATGATGAAACTATTAAAAAAGTTGATTTTCAATTAGCAGTTAATAGTTCTAAAGACAAAGTTGATTTTATTACTTGTGTTGGTTTTAGAAAAATTGCTGAAAATATGAAAAGTTTTTTAAAAAAAGGTTCAAAAATTGCTATTATTGGTAAAATTAAAACCAATTCTTTTGAAAAAGATGGTAAAAAACAATTTAGAACTTATGTAACTGTTAATAATATGGTGTTTTTAGATAAAAAAAGTGATTAAATTTTGTTAAAAAAAAAAGGAGAATTTAATTATGTCAAAAAAAAAATTATTAGATTTTGAATGGAGTATAAGTTATTTATTACATTTAATAGAAGAAACTGAATTGAATGAAAGCGTTGATTATTCAACTAAACCAATTCGTGGATTTGTAAATCAATTAAATGAAATGAAATATAGAATAGATGAATTTTTAATCAATGGAAGTGGAATTGATTTAATACCAGATGATGATACTGATTTAGATGTTGCTAAAGATATTGAATCTAAAACTGATAATTTTAATGCACGTTTAAAAAAAATTGCTAATACAATTGGTGATACTGTTGATGAATTAAGATTGCTTACTGAAGATATTACCAATTTAGAAGCCAAAGATGGTTATGAAATTGATGATAAATAATTAATAATTAATTAAATAATTCTAAAATTTTAATTAAATATTTGTATTAAATAATAAAATTTCCTAAAATTTTCGAAAAGAGGTTAGATAAGAATGGAATCACAAAATCCTAATTTATTATTAACAATTTTAAAATTTATTTTAAAATTTTTAAAACAATTTTTTATTTATTTATGTTTATTTTTAATTACATTAGGTTGTTTAATGAAACATTCTTATTTAACTTCGTTTAATCGATTAAAAAAAGGAAATTTTGTTAAACTATACCATTTTTTTAAAAATATTAAAAATAATCATTAAACTAAATGACAATTTTAACAATTTATGAATATATAATACAATTTTATAATTGGATTTTAGAAAGTTTAGTTTTATTAATTGATTTTTATCAAAATAATGCTAATTTTTTAATTCGATTTTTAATTATTTTTATTATTTTAATTTTAATTCCTTATATGTTAAATATTATTGATTTTATTTTAGGAATTATTGGTAAAATTTTTGAAACAATTGGAAATATTATCATAATTATTTTTCAAATTATTTTAAAAATTTTTGGAATTAAACCCAAATCTAAAAAAATAGTTTATTATCAAGATTTAAATGGTATTAAATTTTGGTTTAAAGTTAATTTAGATGGTTCATTAACTCCAATAACTGAAAATTTTATGATTATTCAATCAATTGAAAAAAAATAAAATTTCAAAATTTAATAATTTTACCAATTATAAAATTATTTTATTATTAAATTTAAAAATTAAAATATGAAAGGAATTAATATTGAAAAAAAACGAAATTAACGTCTTTGATGTGGCTAATTATATTATCATAAATTCTAAAAATGATGCTAGTTTAACCCATATGAAATTACATAAGTTAATTTATTATGCTTATATTAAATATTTATTAAAATATAATCGCTCTTTAATCAATGATAATCCGCAAGCTTGGCTTTATGGTCCAATATTTGGTAAATTATATTTGGTTTTAAAAGCATATTATGAAAAAAATATTAAAAAACCACTTATCAATGGCAAAATAAAAAAAATTGATATTAAAAGCAAGGTCATTATTGACGAAGTTTTAAACTTATGTAAAAATTTCGATGGTTACGAATTAGTGGATATTTCTCAGCGTCAGGTTCCATGGATTAAAATTTATCAAAACCGTTATGAAAATAATAATAATATTATTCCGGATTCACTTTTGAAAACTTATTTTTCTAAAAATAACCTTTTGGAATAATATTTAATTACAATTATTGTTTTTTTTATTTTTAAATTTAAAAAGAAAGGAATTTTCAAATGGAAAATAAAGATCAAATCAATGTTTTTAATGTTGTTAATTGTTTGCTTAACGATATTGATACTCAAACTTATCAAGTATCGAATATGAAAATAAATCAATTATTATATTATATTCAAGGTCATTATATTGCTAAACATGAAGAACCATTATTTAATGAGCTCATTGAAGCTTGGCTGTGTGGACCAATTATTCCTCATATTTATGGAAAATTTTTGGAATTCGTCGATCGGCCGATTCCTAATAATTATGTGTGTTTCGAAGCGACTAATAACGCATTAAATCCTTCCGCTAAAAATATTATTTATCAAGTAATTGCTAAATATGCTAATATTTCTCAATATGATTTAAGTGTTATGATTCATAATGCCAGTCCTTGGAAAAATGCATATAATCCTCGTAAACAATGGAAAAATAATTTGATTACGACCCAATTATTAACCGTTTTTTTTAAAAATAAAATCATTTAACCATTTAAACCGAATAAAATTATTAATCAAATTTAAACACCTTAATGGTGTTTTTTTTATTTTTAAATTTAAAAATCGAAAGGAAGTTATTAAAATGGAAAGACAAATTAAAAAAATATCCAAACAACTTAATAAATTAAATAAATCATTTGCATTATTAAAACGAACCTATTATAATGATAGTAATAAACAAAATAAATTTAAAAAGGAGCAAATGATGGAAAATAAAGTTCAAATTAATGTTTTTGATGTAGCTAATTACATTATTAAAAATAATCCTAATATAACTACCCACATGAAATTACATAAAATGATTTATTATGCTTACGCTAAATATTTAGTTCATTATTATCCTACTCCACTTTTTACAGAAAAAATTAGTGCTTGGTTACATGGTCCAGTCGTGAATCGTCTTTATCCTAATTTTAAAAATTTTTATGCTAAACCAATTAATATTTTTACTCCTAAAGGTGATATTAATAAAATTACTCCAGAAATAAAAACAATTTTAGATTTTATTATTCAAAAATATGGCGTTTATACCGCTGGAGCATTAAGAAAAAAAACCCATCAAGAAAAACCTTTTTTAGATGCTTATAAAACTACTTATTGGATTAAAAATATTATTACCAAAAAAAGTATTTATGATTATTTCAAAGATAAAACGATTTAAAGATGAAATATGAGAATAAACCTTTTAAATATTTATTTCTTAAAAAATATATTAATTTAAAACATTATAAATATAATAAAAAACATCGTATTGCTGATTTTGTAAAAAAAATTTTAATTAAATTAGATAATTATGTATATCAAAATTTAACTTGGCGTGAATTATTTAAAAAACGAACAAAATCAAATAAAGGAAAATGCCGCATTATTCCTAGAGAAGATGTTGAAAAAGTTTTTTCTCATTTATTATTATCTGAAGATGACAATGAATTTGATATTTATAAATTGACGTTAGATCAAAAAGTAAGAGTTTGTGGAATAATTGATGATATACAAGGAATATTTTGTATTTTGGTTTGTGATTTAGACCATAAAATTAATGATAAATCATAATTTATTTATTAAAAATTTTATAACTCTTTTAAAAGATTTTTTTTATTTAATTTTTTATAGTTTTTTTTAAAAATAATATAAAAAAAATAATTGAATAACAATTAATAAAAACTCAATTATTTTATGAATAAATTCATATTCAAAAGTTATTTTAGACTATTAAAATGTGAATTTTTATTATATTCATTAGCATCAATATTATTAAGCTACCGATTAAGGTAGTTTTTTTATTTTTAAATTTAAAAATTAAAATCGAAAGGAAGTTATCAAAATGGAAAAAAAAATTAAAAAAATATCAAAACAACTTAATAAATTAAACAAATCATTTGCATTATTTAAAAAAACATACTATAATTCTAATATTAAAAATAATTATAAAAAGGAGCAAATAATGGAAAATAATGAAAATGAAATCAATATTTTTGACATTGCTGAATATATAATTAAAAGAAAACAAGTAAAAGCTTCAAATTTAAAATTAAATAAATTAATTTATTATTGTTATGCCAAATATTTAGTACAAACTCAGGGAAAAAAATTAATTTCAAATCCAGTGCAAGCTTGGATGTATGGCCCTGTTTTTCCTGATTTATACCATGCATTAAAAAAAAATAAAAATAATTTAATTACTGAAATTCCCAATACAAGTAATATAATATTAAATTTTCAACAAATGAAAATTATTAATTATGTGATTTGTAAATATGGTGATTATGATCCGTTTGTTTTAATGGACAAAACTCATAATGAAGACCCGTGGTATGATACCTTTCCGGCGCATAAACTTTACAGTCGTCGTTGTATTAGTGATGAAAAAATTTTAAAATATTATTCTAAAAATCCGGTGTGATAATAAAATTTTTTTGTTAAAAAAAGAAGAAAGTATATTATTGTTTAATGACAATTGAAACAAATGAGAAAATTGAAAAATTTGAATATTTTTTTGACAGAAAAAAATTTATTAAAAATGGTGATTTTGATTTTAGAAATTATGATGTAAATTGTATTACTAATATGGTAAGAATTTTAAATAATTATTGTAAATTGAAATGGTCAGAAATTCAAAAAAATCATAAAGATTTTAATTATCATAAAATAGGAAAAAATATAATAGAAGCGAAAAAAGATTGTTTTGGCGAATTCGATTCTACATTGAATATTTTTATTATGAAATTAACAAAAATTGAACGTTTTTTATTTGTAAAAGTAAAAAATTTTTGTTATCCGATTGGTTATGATAAATATCATTTTTTATATTCTAAAAAATTAAATTGCCAAAAAATAAACGTCAATTCTTTAAAACATTGTTTATATAATCAATTAAGAGTTTTATTATGTAATACAAAAGCTACAAAAATAACTAACGATTTAATAAAAAATCAAATTTCTTTTAAAGATAAAAATGAATTAGAAAATAAAATAAATATAGTTTTAGAAAAATATCACAATCAATTTCCTAATAAATATTATAAAAAGAAACAAGAAATTAAACAAATTATTACTAATCATTTAAATTTTGCTGATAAAAAATGATTAATTAATTTTTTAAAATTAAAATTTAAATACAATTAAAATAATTAATTTTATTAAACGCGAATTTTTATTATATTCATTAACATCAATATTATTAAGCTACCTATTAAGGTAGTTTTTTTATTTTTAAATTTAAAAATTAAAAAAAATGAAATTGAAAGGAAATTATTAAAATGGAAATTAGAACTTTAAAACAACGTAGTAAACAATGGTATCAACACCGTAATAAGTATGTAAATGCTACTGAAATTGCTACAATTACTAATAATGATAAATATCGTAGTTTAAATCAATTAATTCACGATAAATTATTTGGAACTGCTTTTGTTGGTAATAAATTTACTGAATATGGAGTTAAAACTGAACCTATTGCTAAACTTTTTTTTGAAAAAATTAAACAACGTATTTATGAACCAACTATTTTTGTTGATGATAATGATACCTTTTCAGCTTCTTTAGATGGATATGATTCATTTACTAATACTATTTTAGAAATAAAATGTCCTTTTATTGATGAAAACAATCAAATTTCATCAAGTTGGAATAATTTTTTATCAATACGTGAAATTCCATTAAATTATTATTATCAAATGCAATGTCAACTTTATTGTAGTCAAGCTAAATTAGTTTATTTTTTAGTTTATTTAAGTGAAACTAATTATTTTATTGAAAAAGTTTATCCAAATGAAAAAATTTGGAATGAAATGATTAATAAAACTAAAATATATTTAGATTTATTAAATAAAACTAAAAATGAATTATTAAATACCACTTATTTAAAAAATTTAGCTAAAAAAAATCTTTAAATTTAAAATTTAATTAAGGAGAAAAAATGCAATTAATTGTTTTTGAAGGAATTGATGGAACTGGTAAAACTACTTTAATTAAAAATATTAGTCTTATTTTAAAAAAAAATAATCCTAATTCTAAAATTATTCCAATTACAGGATTAGGTTCTTCAACAATTGGTAAATCAATTCGAAAAATTTTTTTATTTAATCCTAAAATAATTTCTAAAACACGTTATTTTTTAAGTTTTGCTAATTTAATTCAAATTCAAAATGAATTAATTCAACCAAATTTAAAAACTAACAATATTATTTTAATGGATAGATATTTAGGTTCAAATTTTGCATATCAAGCTTTTCCTTATCAAATTGACCTTTATTATCAATTATTTCAATTAATTCAAAAACAATTTTTAAAACCTGATTTAACGATTTTAATTGATTTAAATCCTAAAATTGCTTTAAAACGAAAAGGTAATTTAACTGATTTAATTGAAAATAAACCATTAAGTTATTTTGAAAAAGTAGTTAAAGGTTATGATTTATGGTTTAATAATTATCTAAATTCAACTTTTAAATTAAAATTAAATGGTTTAAATTCAATTACTCAAAATCAAACCATTATTATTGATTATTTAAATTTAATTAAACCTTTTAATTAATTAAATTATTTAATTTGTTGATATCAATATTTTTATTAAATGAAAATTATTTTTATTAAAATCCTGATTTATATCAGGATTTTTTTTATTTAAACTAATCAAAATAATATTATTAATTCAATTATTTAAAAAAATATTTTAAGGAGTTATTTATGAAACGAATTATTAAAAAATGCAATAATGGTAATATTTATTATTACTATAAAAATAAAATTAAACGAATTGATAAAAATGGCAAAATTAATTGGTATACTAAACAAATTTTTAAAAAACGTCATTTAAATAATGAAAAATAACACCTAAATATGTGTCTAAACTGTTTAAATTTAATAACTAATTAAAAAAGGAGGAAATATTAATGAATATTAAAAAAACTAAAATTTTCGATAAATTTAAATTATCATTAGTTATTTTATTAGCAATTTTTAGTACCGGAACCTTAGTTTTATGTACTATGAAATATTTTGAAAAACATTTAAAAGACCCTATTAGTATTTATGATATTAAAGATTATCCAAAATTTAACGTTGTTAAAACTGATGGTAATAACTTAACTAAAAAAATCTTTCCATTAACTTTACCAAACTTAAGTCCAAGTACGACAGCTACATTAATTAAAATTACTCATGAAGCTACTTTAAATGCTCCAAATATGGAAATTGAAGTACCAATGTATTTACAAATTAAAAATCATTTTGATACTTTAGGAACTTTTACATTACAAGAAAATGATTTTCAATATGATGTGAAATGTGATTCCACTAAATATGTAGATTCATCTAGACCACAAATGAAATTAATTAATAGAAAAGCTAAAATTGTAATTGATTATCAAATTGAAACTATTCGTGAATTTGAAAATCATAATAATAAATTAGATTTTGTTTCAATTTATGAATTAGTTGATAAAGATGGTAAAAGTTTTGAAGGGTCAACTCCTCAAGTTGTTAAAAATTTAATTAAATTAACTAATTAGTTTAATTAAATTTTAATTTTTTAAATTAACCTTAAGTATCAAACTAACCTTTGATATTTAAGGTTATTATTTTAATCTTTTAAATTTAAAAATATTCAATCATAATAAATTATTATTTTAAATTAAACTTAATAATTTATTAAATAAAAAAAAGAAAGGAATTAAGAAAAATGAACGAATTAGAAAATAAAATTCAAGTTTTAACTAAACAAGTTAAAGAACATACTAAATGGTTAATATATTTAACTGTTTTTCTTTTTAGCATTGTATTGGTTTTATGTTTAATGTCTTATAAATATTATCAAAATACTGAAAAATTAAATAAAGTAAATCAAGATTTTCATGATGAATTACAACAACAAAAATTAAACCAAAAGAAAATCGAAATTTATCAATCATTACCGGTACTTGAAATTAAAGTTGAAAAACCAACCTTAACTGAAACTGAGAAATCAACATCAACTGAAACCGAAAAATCAACATCAACTAAAACTGAAAAACCAACAACAACTAAAACTGAAAAAATAACCACAGTTGAAAAAGAAAAATCCAATGATTCAAAATCTGATAATGATAAAAAATAATTTAAATTTAAAATAAAAAAATCCTAATTATAGGATTTTTTATTTTGAATTAATCAAATTATATTTTTAATATTAAATAAATTTAGAAAGGAAAATTAAAAATGCCAAAAAAAAAATCAGTTTCTAATGAAATTACTCCTAATGAAATTACTCCTAATAAAATTACTCCTAAATCAAATTTAACTATTATAAAAATATTAATATTTGTTTTATTTTGTTTTTTAATTAGTGGAATATTGTATCTTTTATTATTAGAAACTAATATTAAAGATTTAGATAAAAAAGTTACCATAGCTGAAAATGATATCATCAATTTAAAGAAAACTGTTACTGAAATTCAAAAATCTAATGAAACTAATCATAATGATAATAAAATATTAACTAATGATTCTAAAAATAAAAAACAAGTTGAAATTCCTAAATTTAATTTATCAAATTCAAATAAATTTCCAACCTTTGATGATTTAATTGGTTTTAAAGAAGAAAAAATCGCCTTAGATGGTTTTGTTGATTACATTCGTAATAGAGAAAATTACCAAAATATTGGTGATGTTGAACCACCATTAGGTATTTTAATGTATGGTGTTGCAGGTACAGGTAAAACTACTTTAGCTCGAGCTTTGAGTAAAGAAACTAAATTACCTTTTTTTGAAATTTCTAGTAGTATTTTTTCTCAAAAATATAAAGGAATAGCTCCTCAAATGGTTAAAGATTTATTTAATGAAGCTAGAAATCAAGCTAAACAAAAAGGTGGATGCATTATTTTTCTAGATGAATGTGAAACTATTTTCACCAATATTTCTCATTTGGAAGCAGGAAATGAAATTGCCAATGTTGTTAATGCTTTTAAAACTGAAATAACTTCAATGGATAATAATTTAGATAAACCAGTTTTTATAATTGGCGCTACCAATCATATTAACCAATTAGAAGAAGCTATTAAATCAAGATTTACTTATAATGTTGAAGTAAAACCATTTAATCGTCAAGAAAGACAAGAATTTTTAGAATTTTTAATCAAAAAACGTAAAAATCCTTATAGTGATGAAGCTAAAAAATATTTATTTGAAGTAATTAATGTTGTTTTAGATAATTTTAATGGTGATAATAGTTTTTTAAAATCAAATCGTACTTTAGAAAACATTTTAAAAACAACAATTAATGTTTTTGCTAAAAATCGTAAAATTAATATTAATCCTAATCCAAATAATCCAAATGCTAAAACTTATGAATTACGTCAACAAGTTGAAAAAGCTGATTTAAAAACTGCTTATTCAATAGTTGTTTCTAAAGATTTATCGATTTTAGACAAAATTGAAAATTCAAATACTAAATAATTATTTTAGTATTTGAATATTTTTTTAAATTTAAATTAATTAAGTTTTATTTGGCTAAAATTATTTTCTCAATTTAAGAATTTTTTTATTTTTTTTAAAAAAATAAAAAAAATTCGATTAATATTTTAAATTTAATTCATCTAAAAAAACTGGAAAAAAGAACCTTTTATTTATTAATCTTATTTTTTTTTCCTTAAAAGGAAATAAAAAAGAAACTGCTAAATAAATTAAATTATTATGGATTTAAAAATAACGCCATTAAAAAATGTCCTAATTTAAATCCAATCTAAAAATTGACTTTATTAAAAAAATAAATTTTAACTAAAGAAAGGAATGAAATTTATGAAAAAAAATAAATTAAATGCAACTTTAAAAATTAATGTTAATAAATTTCCAAGAATTAATTATTTAATACCTAAAACTGGTTATTTAATTAAATCCAAAAAGAAATATTATCGAAATCGTGATAAAAAAATTAATTTAGAAATTGATTTTTAATTTTTATAAAAATAAAAAATGAAAGGAATTAAAAAAATGAATGATTCAATTGATGAAAAAATGATAGATTTACTAAAAGATATTGTTAAATTAATTAAAATTGTTGAATTTAACGAAACAATAAAATCAACTAAAGATGATAATTCAAAAGATAAATAATTTTTTAATTAATTATTAAAAATATTTTTTAAAAATGAAAGGAAAATAAAAAAATGGATAAAAATAAAAAAAATAATTTATTAAAAAATAAAAAATTTATTGGGAAAATGAATCAATATTTTAATTTAGTTTATGAAAATAGTGAACTTGAATTACGTGAATTTAAATCTTTTTATGAATTAGTATATGAAAGTAAATTTGATATATTTGATTCTTTTTGTAAATTTCTTTTAGAAATTGATAGAAAATTTTTAAATTTTATTAAAAAAAATAAAGATAAAGAAAATATTTTAAAAACAAAAATTCAAAATGAATTTAAATTAACTTTTCAAGAATTCAATGAATTAGATGATGAATTAAATAAAATATCTTAATCTTAATGTTAAAAATCAATATTAGAAATTAAATTTTAAATATTTTTAATATTTAATTAAAAAATATTTTTAAAAAATGAAAGGAATTTAAAAAAATGAATGATTCAATTGATGAAAAAATGATAGATTTACTAAAAGATATTGTTAAATTAATTAAAATTATTGAATTTAATGAAACAATAAAATCAACTAAAGATGATAATCCAAAAGATAAATAATTTTTCAATTAATTATTAAAAATATATTTTAAAAAGGAGAAAATATGAAATTTAAAGATGATGAATTTATTGTTAATCTAAATGAAATTGAATTAAAAGATTTATCGTCATTAGGTAAAGAAAAATTACTTAAATTTTTAGCTCAATCTAAATTTCAAATCTTATTACAATTAGAAAATAATGAAATTGTTGTTGAAACACAACTATTAAAATCAAAATATTTAACCGAATTAGGAAAAGAAAAATTGATTGAATTTTTAGTTCAATCAAAATTTCAAATGTCATTTAAAACCTTTGTTGAAAAAGAATACAATGATTATATAGAATCAAGAATTGAAGCACAAGAGTATTTTTCTCCACCAGATGAAGAATATTTTCGAGATATTTTTGTAGAATATGAATTTCTTTTACCATCAAATTTTGAATTTGCTTTAAACCATCAAGCTATAATTGATATTTATTTTAATGGTGAATTTGATGATTTTTAAAATGAAAGGAAAATAAAAATGGATAAAAATAAAATTATAATGTTAAAAACAAAATTAACTAAATTAAAATGTCAAAATATTGAAATTATTCAAGATAATGAAAATCGAATTAAGGAAATTAATTTTGATTTTAAAGGAATATATATAAATTTACAATTTTTACAAATTGAATTTTATCAAAATGGCAATTTAAAACAAATTCAATGTTTTTGTTGTCGATTAAAACCTAAAAGTAAAGATTTTACTTATCGATTTTATGACGAAAATAATCCAACCAAATTTAGACTTGATTTTTTTTTAATTGTTCCTGGAATTTTCAAATATTTAAAAGTAATTGGTAATATTTTAAAATATGAGTATTTTATTCCAATTATGGACGATAATGACGATGATGATTTAATTTATGATTTAATGTCAACTAAAACTTTTTATATAAAATAAGATATAAAAATAAAACCAAATGAAAGGAAATAAAAATGGGACAAAATCAAAAAATTGATTTATTAAAAGACCAAAAATTTAATCAAGAAATTAGAGAATATTGTTTTTTTTATTATATTGTTAAAACAGAAAAAGATTTTTTAGCATATTCACTTATTAAATTCTTTAAAAAAAATCAATTCGTTTACAAATTGAAATTCAAAAAGAATATCAATTAACTACTCAAGAATTTGACGAATTATTTAAAATAAAATTTATTGAAATTTGTGAAAATAAATCATGATAGCATTAGAAACTAAACTTTTAATATTATTAATTAGTTTAATAATTATTAAATTTATAATGCAAATTTTTATGAAATAAATTATTTAAATTATAAATTCCTTAATATGAATCAAAACTATTAAGAATTGGAGGGAAAAATATGATAGGAATGCTAGATTTGATTAAAATGTATTTTAATTTTAACCATTATTTGACTTGGATAGGTATTGGAATTGGTTTAATTACTATTTATACTTTGATTAGTAAATTTATTTTTGGTAAATTTTCGTTTAAAAGTTTATTTTTCATTATTATTATTATTTTCTTAGCTTTATTTTTAATTAAAACTATTTTTTTTAATCCATATGCTAAAAATAGTGAATATTGTAACAAATTAATTACTAAAACTGATGATGTCTTAAAAAAAGTTGATGAATGTATCAAATCTAAAACTGAATTTGGAAATGAATTATTAAATACTTTAAATATTTATAACGATATGTTAAAAGATTTACAAGATATTAAAGATTTAAACATTCAACAACAAACTGAAATTAAAACTAAAATAGCAACCATTGAAACTGCCATTACTCAAATTAAAACTGATATTGAAACTAAAAATCAAGCTATTATTAAATTAGAAACCATTAAAGAATCCAAAATTAAAGCTAAAACTGAAATTGATAATCAAATTGATGATTTAACTGAAAAATTAAAAGTTGAAACTAATCCTAATATTCGAGCTAAATTAAAAGAACAAATTGCTATTTTAGAAAAAGAACAAGATAAATTAACTAAAGAATTAATTGATATTGATTTAGAAATAAAAAAATTAAATAATGAAATTGATTTTTTAAATAGTAGTCTAAATAATTTGGAAATATGTAAATCAACTCTTGAATTTGATTTAAAAAGGTTACAAAAAATTAACAAAAATGTAGATTTTCAAATTGATTCAATTGAAAAAAGAAAAGAAAGAATTCAAATTGAAATTAACGAAAATGAAATTAAATTACAAGAATTAAAAATCAAAAAAAGAAATTATGAAAATTCTAAAAAAACTTTAAATGAATTATTAACTTATGGTAAAACTTATGAATTAGAAAACGCTTTTAATTTAAAAAATATTGATAAAAGTGTTACTAATTTAGCTAATAATGCAATTAAATTCATTGGTGCAAAATATACTTTTGGCTTAGGTGATAAAGTTTGTAATTATTTTAGTAAATCCAGTAACTCAATTCCAATTATTGATACAACTGCTCTTAAAGTTCCAAATAGTAATCAAATTTTAGAACAAACTTTCAAATCCAAAACTGTGTTGATGGTAAAGCTTTAATGATTGATGAATCAACTTACCAAAGAATTTTAAAAAGTTTAGAAAATGATTTAGCTGATTTAGAAACTGAAATTACTAATACTGAAAATCAACGCCAAGAATTACAACGTAGAATCGAAGGTGCTGTTGATATTGAATATAGAGAAATGGAGAAAAAAATTAATGAAGTAATTAAGTCTAGAAATGATGAAAATGATAATTATATGGAAAAAATATTTAAACGACTTTATGATTACAATAAAATTCAAAAAGATTTTTTAAATAGTAAAGAGGAATTTCAATCAAAAATTAATTATATTTTACCTATATATAATAAAAAATTTCCAGTAAATGAAGAATTAAAATTGGCTATAGATGCCAAACAAGAAGAATTGAAATTAAAAAATCCTTCTTTATCACATTCTGATAAAGTTTATTTAGAAACAAAAGGAATTAAATTTGATTAGGTTTAAAAGTATAATATTCAAATTAAATAATTAATTTGAATATTATTTTTTGCATATTAATACCAAAATTTAATTAAAAAAAGTATCTTTATAATATATTTAAAATTAAAAAAGAAAGGAATTGATTCCAATTACTCAATTTAAAAAAAATTTATTAACTTTAATTAGTATTATTATTTTTTTAATTTTAATTTTAATAATAATTTTTTGTCAAGATTCAAATATAATTAATCCAATATCTAATTCTAAAAATAAAATTCCAATTAATACCAAAAATACTGAAAATAATGAAAATATTAAAAGTATTGAAAATAATGAAAATATTAAAAGTATTGAAAATAATGAAAATAATAATAATAATGAAAATAATAATTCTTTAAATAAACCAAAATCAGTTATTAACGAATTTGAAAATTCTCCTATTACTAAACCAATAATTACTCAAAATCAATTTAATAGTATTGTTGATTATATTGCTAATCCAAATATTACTAAAATTCCTGAATTTATCAAAGTTCAAACTGAAATTGATGCTATTAATAAAATCAAAAAATCTTATCAAAATATTAAAACTTTAGAAAAAGAAAATTTTCAATATATAGAAAAAATTCAAATTAAAATTGATGAATATAAGAAAGAAGAATATGAATATAATATTGAAAAAGAAAAATTTCAAAATCAACAAAACGAATTAATTTCTAAAAAATATGAAATTGAAACAAAAATGAAAAATGAAATTGAAGATAATGATAATTATTCTAAATTAAATCGTGAATTTTTTGATATTGATTTAAAAATAAAAAAATTAAATAATGAAATTAATTTTTTAAATAGTACTTTAGATAATTTAGAAATATGTAAATCAACTCTTGAATTTGATTTAAAAAGAGTTGAAAATATTCAAAACAACAACATTGATAAACAATTTCCAAATTATATCCGAAACCAAATTTTAAAAATTTATGAAATCAAAAATTAAATTAAATTTAAAATTTAGAAAGGAGGTTTTATGTTAAACCAAATCAAAAAAATAATTTTTACTTTAAATTTTGCAGTAATTAGTTTAGTATCTTTAATTTCAATCCTTAGTTTTGGAGTTATTAAAGCTAATTCTAATACTGTTTTTGTTTTTAAAGTTGAAGTAGTTGACGAAATTCAAATCTATGATAATGATGAATATCAACGAAATTTTTACCAAAGATTTCCAAAAGGTATGGAAATTAAACGTTTAAAAGTTCACGAATATACTGAAATTCCTAAATTATTAGAAACTTTTGGTATTAATGGTGTCACTGTTCGTGAAATTCCTAGCTTTAATAAATGTTATGAAAAAAGATTAGAATGGTTTTTTAAAAATCCAGCTTCAAATTTACTTGGAGCTTATTTTGAAGCAAGAAAACCTATATCTTATGATGATAAATCAATTTTATTATATGGAAATTATCAATATACTTTAGAAGATATGTTAGAAACAGGTAAATATAAAATTGAAATTGCTTATATATTTGAAAAAGCTGACAAAATTCCATCTAATTTAAATATTCATCATATTAAAACTACTATTCCATTTAATCAATCTAAAATTGATTATATCAAAAACTATTTAAATATTAATCAAGAAGTTAGATTAAATTCTTATAATGGTAATGCTAATTCAGTTACTATGCCATTACCTTCTAATGCTAATTATAATAACGAACCAGTTGATGTTGTTTATTTTGATAAAGGAAATCGATTTTTAAATCCTAATTATCACGATATTGACGATTTATTAAAATTAGCAAATGGAGCCGATAACGTTTATATTTTTTCATTAACTAATAAAAAACCACAAATGAATGTAATTAATCATTATGTATATGATATTAACGAAATTAAACCATTATTAAAATCTAAATATAATATTGATATTTTAGGTAGTGGTACTATTCCATCTTGTAATTTTGAAAATAATGGTTATTTATGTAAATATATTAAAAATCCTGCTTTAAATTTATTAGGAGTTTATTTTGATTATTATAAAAATGATTTTTATCCAAATGATTATCAATTTACTTTACAAGATATGTTACAAAAACATGA
>NZ_JBKIOZ010000001.1:78969-230003 GCF_046600495.1 Candidatus Phytoplasma pyri
AATTAAAACAGCTTATGTTTTTTATAAAATTGAAAAACCTAAAACTGAAAAACCTAAAATTCATCATCTTAAAACTACTATTCCATTTAATCAATCTAAAATCGATTATATTAAAAATTATTTAAATATTAATCAAACTATTCAATTAAATTGTTATAATAGTAATTCAAATTTAATTAATACTCCATTATTAGCTAATTCTTGTTACAATAATGATTCAATTGATGTAATTTATTTTGATGATATTAATGGTTCCAAATTATTAACTACTGCTAATATTACTGATACTGATTTATATAATATTAGTAATAATTCTAAAAACGTTTATATTTTTTCATTAACTCATAAAAAACCACAAATGAATGTAATTAATCATTATGTTGGAAGTTACCAAGAAATTAAATCATTTATGAAAGCTAAATATAATGTTGTAGTTGAAGGTGATTCTATTCCTGGTTTTAATAGTTATAAAAATGTTTATTTAGATTGTTATTTTAAAAATCCTGAATCTAATTTATTAGGTGCTTATTTTGAAAGTTATCCTAATAAAAAATACGAAGAAGTATATTATGAATATACTTTACAAGATATGTTACAAAAAAACGATATTATTAAAACAGCTTATATTTTTTGGTATGATGAAAATTTAGCTAAACAAAATGAATATAATCAAAAAATGAAACAATATGAAATTGATTTACAAAACTGGAAAGATAATTGTTTATTTAAACCAAACATTTATAAAGGTGTTGAAATTAAAGAAAAATTAGGAAAAAATAATCAAGAACTTTATTGTTTAGATAATGGATTTATTACAAATTGTGAAATAGATTCTAATTTGTGTAATTTTACTACAAAAATTCAACCTTATAATTTTAATAATAAATATTTATTATATTATAAATATGTATATCATTATAAATATGAATCATGTTATTTTTCAAAATATAATTTTGAAAATCCAAGTTATTATGTAAATCTTAATGAAAATAATCCTAATTTACTTTTTTTATTTGGAGCTGTTAATAATGGTGATATTAAATTTGAAACTTATGTTGATACAACTCCACCTCCAACTAAACCTACTTTATAATAATTTAAAACCTAACTTAACTAAAAGACTACATTAATTGTAGTCTTTTTTTTATTTATCCAATTTTAAAAGGAGTTAAATTTATGAATATTGATACTATTAAAAAACGTATTAAAACTGAAATTTCAGTTACTAAATATTTAAATCAATCTAATTTTCAAATTAATTCTAATTATTATGATTGTTTTCAATGTTGTCAAAAAAATAAAATTATTGTAAATCCTGAAACCAACATGTATAAATGTTTCAAATGTGATAATAAATTTCATGATATTTTTGATTTATATCAAAAATTATATCAAGTTGATTTTAATACCGCTTTTCAAGTTTTAATTAATGAATTAGATGGAATTAAATTTCAATCATTAATTAAAACTAATTCCAATTCATTTTCTTTAATTAAAAATAAATATCAAATTTTAAATGTTAGTGCTAATTATTATCATTATTTATTAAAAAATTATTCTCCTTATAATGAAATTGCATTAAATTATTTACAAAATCAACGTTATTTAAATCTTGATACTATTAATGAATTCAAATTAGGCTTTGCACCAAATGCTAATTCAAATTATCGTTTTACTAATATTTTAGTTAAATATTTAACTAAAAATCATTTTAATTTAGAATTAGCTCAAGCTTTTAATTTAATAATACCTAAACCAACTAAAACCAAAAATTCAGTTTTAATTGATGCTTTTTATAATGCAATTATTATTCCAAAAACTACTTTAATTAATCAAAAATTATCCACTATTAGTTTTAAAGCTAATTTAATTATTCGTGATATTAATACTCCTAAATATCTTGAATTAAAAGCTAATAATTTTATTAAACCAAAAAATTATTTATATCGATTATTTGAAAATTTACCTTATATTAAAGCTTTAAAACAATTAATTATTGTAGAATCCGAATTTGATGTAATTAAAAGCTATCAATTTCAACTTAAAAATGTGGTTTCAATTTGTGGTAAAGATTTTACTAATCAACAATTAAAACAAATTTTTGATTATATTCCAAAAGATTATGAAATTTTAATTATTTTAGATAATGATTATTATGGCAAAATTCAAGCTTTAAAATTATATTTAAAATTAATTCAAGCTAATTATTTAACAGTTAAAGTTATTATTTTACCTAAATTTAAATCATTAGATGAATTTTTTAATCATTCAAATTTACTAGAATTACAAACAATTTTAAATTCTAATCATTATTGTTTAACTTTAAATCATACTATTACTAAAACTCCTTAAATAGGAGTTTTTTTTATTTTATTAACCAAATAAAAAAAGAAAGGAATTACTTTTATGAATTCACCTGATAATGTTTTTAATTATCTTTTTAAGATTTTAAATAATTTTCCTGATATTGAAAAATATCCAAATCTTACTATTTTATTTAATCAAATTCAAAAAATTTTTCATCAAATTGAAATTGATTTCATTGATATTAAACAACAAACTTTAAAAATTAATGAAATCGATGATGTTACTAATGAAAAATTCTTTCAAATTTTAACTGAAAATTTAACTATTAGTAATTTTAATTTAAATTCAATTAATAATTTAATTATTAAAATTAACCAAATTAGTCCAAAAATTTCTAATTTAAATCTAAATCAAAATTCAGCAATTAAATGTGATTTTTTAACTACTCCATTAAAACCACATTTTTATGAAATGATTAATGATTTAAATTTAATTGGCATTTTAGAAATGATTTTAGAATTAATGAATTGTCAAGTATGTTTATTTATTCCAATAAATTCTAACTATAGTTCCAAAACTTTTCAATTATTTCAAAATCATTTAACTTTATTAAAAACTAATTTAACTGAAATTATTAAAGCTTTTAAAATTATCAATTATCATTTTCATGAAATTTTAGCTAATTTTAATATTCCAACTTCAACACCAAATCGTTTTATTAATTAATGGTTAATTATTTTAAATTATGAAATTATTTTTTAATGATAATTATCAAATTGAAAATCAAATTAGATTAGTTTTTATTACTAAATTTCCTCAATTAAAATCACGAATTTTAAATCATTTTTATAAATATTCAACAAAACCAACTTCTTATAATTTTGAAAAAGTTATTTTTTATTTTTTAAAAGATACTAAAGTTTTTAATCATGTTGAAATTAAAGGTCCATATAATCCTTATTATGATATTTTAATTGATAATTTTTATAAAATTGATTTAAAAAGTACTATTAGAAATATTTTTTTAACGAAACATCTTTTTATCAAAACCTTTTTAGTTGGAATTTATACTACTAGTCAAATTAAGATTTATTTATTAACTCCATTAATTCAACAAAAATATTTAACTAATTTTAAAAATTTTGGTTTTACTAAATATTTGATGTTTGAATTTACACCAAAAATTACTTCTACTTTAAAACCAATTTCAGTTATTAATTTTAAACTTTTTATTTAATTAATTTTAAACTTTTTATTTAATTAATTTTAAACTTTTTATTTAATTAATTTTAAATTTAAATATTTGTTATTTTTTAAAAACTCCTTGAAAAAGGAGTTTTTTTTATCTTTAAATTCACTTAAGAAAGGAATGATTATCATTTTTACCAAAATTGAAAATCAAATTAAAGAAATTTTTACTAATAATTCTAAAGAATTAAAAAATCAAATTCAAAACTATTATTACCAATACAAAAGAAAACCAAAAGGTCAAGATTTTGAAAAAATTATTGCCGATTTTTTAACTAATTCCAAAAAATTTACTGATATAAAATTAGAAAAAGGAAATAATCCTGAATATGATATTTTAATAAACAATTTTTACAAAATTAATTGTAAAACCAGTGATAAAAACACAAGAATTAATCTAAGTAATAATCTTAATTTTAATAAAACTTTACTAATTGGTATTTTTTCAAATGATAAAATTAATCTTTATTTATTAAATTCTAAAATCCAACAAAAATATTTAACTAGTTTTAAAAAAAGAAAAAATGTGACTCAATTTACATTATCTTTATTTAAACTAATTAAAAATGGATTAAATTCCATAATTGAATTAACAATTTTAAAACCAAAATCATTTTTAACATTTAATGAATTTTTAGAATTAAATTCAAAATATCAATTTATTCAAAATCAAATTAAAACTTTAACTTCAATTCTTGAAATTGAAAACGAATTAAAAACTTTTATTCAAATTAATCAAAATATTTTAATTGCTTATTTAAATCAATATTATCAATATCATCAAAAAAATTGTAATAGTTTAGAATTTGAAAAGGTTATTTTTGATTTTTTAAATCAAAATCATAACTTAATTAATCATATTTTTGAATGTTCTAAAAATCAACAATATTATGATTTAAAAATTAAATTTTATAATTCTAAAACTAATTGTATTCAAAATTATTATTTAGATATTAAAACAACTAATTATTTAGGTAATATAAGATATAATGATAATACTTTTTCTAATTCTAAAAAACCAATTAAAAATTCACATATTTTTACTAAATCAAAAATGTATCAATTTTTAAAATTTAATCCTAAAACATTATTAATTTTTAATTATCAAAAAAATACTAATTGTTGTTTATATTTATTAAATGCTAAAACACAAATGAAATATCATGAAATTTTTTTTCAACGTAAAAATACTTTTATGATTTATTTTTCATTAGTTTTAAAAAAATATAAAAATACTGATTTTTTAAAATCAATTACAATTTTAGAAAATATTTTAATTAAAAAAATAAAATCAAGAAAGGAATAATATGGAAAATATTAATTTAAAATCTGAAACTATTTTAATTACTAAATTAATCCAAACTCTTAATTCTAATAATTCTAAAACCATTAAAAATACAATTACTTTATTAAAAAACGTTAATTTTAAAACAAATCAATATTTAGAAATATTCAATTTAATTTATCAAATCCATCAAAATAATCCTAATCTTAATTTAACTGATTTTTTAACTTATAATCAATATTTACCAAATTCTAATCTTAATCAAGATTTAATTACTAAATTATTAAAATCATCATTAATTCCTGATTTAGAATTTAACAATGCTTTAAATACTTTAAATCATTTTAAAATTCAACATCAATTTTGGTTAGAAATTCAATCTATTTTAACTAAAATTAAAACTAATACTAATTTACCTAATTTTAATGAATTAAATCAATTAGCTAATAAAATTTTAACCTTTCCTAAAAATGAAACTACTTCTACTACTAAAAATTTTTTAGAATTAATAGTTGATTATTTATTAAAAATGGATTTAGGAATTGAAAATTTACAAAAAAACGTTTTAATTGATAATTTTAAAACTGTTAATTTTTCTCAATTTAATCATTATTTTAATTCAATTACTAAAGGCAAATTAATTACTTTTTCAGCTTTAACTGGATTTGGTAAAACTACTTTTGCTTTAAATTTATTATTAGAATTTTCTGATTATTATTATTTAATTCATCAAAAATATCCTAAAATTAAATTTTTAAGTTTAGAAATGAATTTTAATGAATTATTAGAAAGAATTTTAGCAATTAAAACTAAAACCAATTTAACGACAATTACTAATAAAAGTTTTGTAATTGATAATTTTTATACTGATGAAACCATTAATAATGGTAAAATTTATTCTAATCAATTTGATGAATATGTTACTAAAATTAAAAATATTCCAAAATATAATTTTTTAATTGAATCTTTTCCAAAATTTAACGATATTGATAGTTTAGAAACTGAAATTCGTTTAAATCATCAAAATGGTAATTTAGATATGTTATTTATTGATTATTTAAATTTAATTCAAAATCCTGAATTTTCACATAATCCTGAAAGGTCAATTGATAATATCGTTTTTCGTTTAAAAATTTTAAGTGTTGAATTAGAAATTCCAATTTTTTTAATTACTCAATTTACGAAAGAAGCATCAAAAAATTCTAAAAATCTTGATTTTAATGTTGTTGATATGAAAGGTTCTAGTTCAATTTCTCAACATAGTGATATTGTTTTTTATTTACAAAATCTTAATTTCAAAACTGATTTAGAAAAAGAATATTATTCCAAATTTAATCCAATTAAATTATTAATTACTAAAAATCGAAATGGTAAATTAGGTTCAATTATCTTTGATTTTCAAAAAAAATATCAAACTTTTACTGAAATTGAACCATTTATTGAAAAAAATCAATAATAAATTTTAATTAATTAAAAACCAATATCAAAAAAAATGCTTTATTTTGCTTTTAAATTTATTTTAGGTATTATTATACCTTTTATTTTAAAAAATACTAATTAAATTTCCTAATTAGTATTTTTTTTTTATTTATTTTTAAAATATCGTTTTAAATTATTAAAAATTAATTTTAATAATTTAAATGGATATTTTAATTAATATCCAAATTTAAAAGAAAGGATTTAATTAAATGTTAACTAATTTAACTACAATTACTAATTTTACTCTTTTAACTGAAAAATTAACTAATATTGAAACAATTAAAATTGCTTTAAAATTTAAAATTAATTATCAATTTGCAATTTCAAATCAAGATAAAAATTATGATTTAGCTATTAATTTTGGTTTAAATAATTTAAATGAATATCAAAATTCAATTTTTTATGATATTAATTTTTTTCAACAAATTAATCATCATATTAAAGAGAAAATGGATTTTGCAATAACTACAATTTATCAAAAAATTCCAATGATTAAAACTGATAATTTAGAAAATAATTCATTAATTAATTTTTTAAAGTGTTTAAATTTAACTGCTTTATCAAATTTAAATATTTCAATTCAAAAATATACCAAAAAAAATAAAATTTTTGAATATTATAATTACAAAACTCATACTTTATTTGTTTCCAAAACTAATTATCAAACTATTATTAATGAAAAAGCAATGATATTACAACAATTAAACCAAAATTCATCAATTATTGAACCAAAATTTAATCAATTAGATTCCAAAAACGATTATTTTAATGATACTAAATATTTAGGAAATGAATCAATTTTTCAACATCAATATCATGATGTTAATAAAAATCGAATTAAAAATTTATTAATTCCAATTTTAAAAACTAAATTACCAACTTTAAAATTAATTCCTTTTAAAAATGAAACCAAAGTTGATAAATTTAATCAAGCATTAAAAACTAATTATTCATTCAAATATAACCAAATTTTATATTTAGAAACTGATTTAGTTTATTTAAAATTCTTTTTAAAATCAACTAATCAAGGTTTTAAAATTAGAAATAATCGTTTAAATTTTAAAAAAAAATCTTTTTATTTTCAAAAGATTCAATATCATTTTAATTTAACTACTAAAAAATATCGTTTTAATCAATTTGAATATTTAATCGATTTGAATGGTAAAACAAGATATAGTTTAGGAATTATTGATTTAAATCAAAAAAATAATTCTAAATATTTAACAATTAATATCAAAAATAATTTAGCAATTAATCAAATCAATACAATTCAAACTTTATATTCAAAACTAATTTTAAAATTTGATTTAGAACTTTTTAATCAAATTTGGAAAATTATTACTGAAAATTTATAATTATTGTTTTAGTAATTTTAATATTTTCCAAATACCTAAAACTAACTAAAATGTATTAAAAATAAAGTCAGCACAAAGTCAGCATAAAGTCAGCATAAAGTCAGCATTAAAGTCAGCATAAAGTCAGCACAAAGCCAGCACAAAGTCAGCATTTACTTTTCGTTTTAATTCGATATTTATTTACAATTAAGATACCTGATATTTATATATTATATTTATAAAAAATATATATATATTTTTTGATATTTTATATATGTATGTATATATATTTGTATATATTTTTTATATAAATATCTTCGATTTTTCAAATCATCTTATTTCCCTTTAAGGAAAAAAAAAAAAAAATGGCCTTGTTGTATAGGCAATTTCTTTTAAAATAAATCTAATTTAAAATATTAATCAAGTTTTTTTTATTTTTTAAAAAAAAATAAAAAAACTTTTAATTCAAAAAATAAACTAACAGCTGTAATTAAAAAAAATATTAATTTAAAAAAGAATATAAATTGGTAAGGTTTCTTTTTTCGTCATTTTAAATATCGAAAAAATGCATTTTAACGTTGTTTAAATTTTTTTAGGTATTTATCTATTCTAATCATTCAAATTTAATTATTTTTTAATTTTTAAAATCAATTAATTACCAAATATACCATTTTTCAAAATGGTATTTTTTTTTATTTAAAAATCATTTAAAAGGAGTATTTATGTCAAAAATTATTAAAAAAAATATTAACAATTATGAATTTTTTTATCAAAAAAATCAATTAATTAAAATTTTTCATCAAAAATTTATTTTAACCATTAACAATAAAGAATTAATTCTAATTTATAAAAATTCAACTAATTTCCAAAATTTTAAATTTAATAAAACTAATTTCCAATTAAAGGAAATTAATTATCAAAATTCTAATTATCAAAATTTAGTAATTAAACCAAACAAAATTAATCCAAATTTAATTCAAAATATTAAATTGGATAATAAAATTATTTATCAAAATAATCAAAAAATTTCAAAAATTAAATCTAAAATTGAAAATGGAATTAAAAATTATTATTTTTTAAATTCTAATTTAATTTATTGTCAAGAATTTGATTTAACTACTAATGGATATAAAACTATTCATCATTATATTTATTCTAAAAAAACTAATGGTGATTTTTTATTAAAAATTATCAATCAAACTATTCCTAAATTAAAATTAAAATATCAAACTTTATATCTTAATTATCAAACTTTAAAATCAACTATTACTCCAATTGTTGACAATTTTTCAATTATTCCAAATTCTAAAACTGAATATGAAGTTGCAATTAATCAAAATCCTAATTTTAAAAATAAAATTTTACAATTAAAAGGTTATATTCAAGAAATTCAATTTAGGCCAAGTTTTCTTGATATTGAAAAATTAGTTTTAGAATTTATTTTAACTAAACAAACTTCTAATTTAATTAATGATGATGCTATTTTAGTAAAAAAATTTGATTTCAATCAATTAGAACAAGAAAAATGGCAAAAAAGCCAAATTCAAAATGGTGATTTTTTAGAAATTACTGCAATTATTTATCAACCAAAAATTAATCAACAAGTTTATTTAATTTTAAAAGATTATCAAAAAATTATTTTACCAATTAAAATTGATTCAACAATTGGTTTAAAACGAATTGAATTTTTAGCTCATACTAAAATGTCCGAATTTAATGGTTTAATAAATTTAGAAGATTATTTAAAACGTTTAATTCAATATCAACATTCAGCTATTGCTTTTACTGATTTAGATAATGTAATATTTTTTCCAAAAATTGCTTCAACTTTTAAAAATACTCCAATTAAACCAATTTATGGAATTGAAATTTATTATCAATCTAATCAAAAAGAATATTTTTATAATTCAAAAATTACTGCTAATTACGATTTAAAAACTGCTATTTATGTAATTTTTGATTTAGAAACAACTGGATTATCAAAAATTAATGATAAAATTATTGAAATTGCAGCTATTAAAATTCAAAATCATCAAATTATTGATAAATTTGAAACTTTAATTAATCCTAATCAAGAATTAAATCCATTTATTGAAAATTTAACTAATATTTCCAATCATGATTTAAAAGATAAACCTTTAATTACTGAAATTTTACCTAAATTTTTAAAATTTTGTGAAAATAGTATTTTGGTAGCACATAATATTAGTTTTGATATTGGATTTTTAATTAATCAAACTAAAAAATATTTAAATCAAGACCTTAATTTACCATTTATTGATACTTTAAATTTATCACGTTATTATTTACATCAAGAATTACGTTATTTTAATTTAAAAAGTTTAGCAAAATATTTCAAAATTCCTTTTACTAATCATCATCAAGCTATGCATGATGTTTTAATTACAAAAAATATTTTTGAAAATCTTTTAAATCGATTATTATCTCAAAATATCCAATATTATCAACAATTAAATCAATCTTTACCAATTGATTTTATTAAACCATATCGAATTGTTTTATTAGTTAAAAATCAAGTTGGTTTAACTACTTTATATCAATTATTAAGTAAAACACAAATGAATAATTTTGATAATATACCTAAATTAAAAGCAGTAGATTTAATTAATAATCGTGAAAATTTATTAATTGGTAATACTATTAATGATGGTAATTTAATTGAAATTGCTTTAAATGAAAATGATTTTGATTTAGAAACAGCTATTAATTTTTATGATTATATTACTATTCAACCAATTACTTGTTATCAAAATTTAATGTTAAATTTAGGTATTAATGGTATTCAAATTATTCAAAATGCTATTAAAAGAATTATTAAATTTGCTAAAAAAGCCAAAAAATTAATTATTGCTACAGGAAATGTTTTTTATTTAGATTCTAATCAAAAAAAATATTATGCAATTTTTACTAAAACTGCTTTAATTGGTAAAAAAATTCATTTTTTATCAAAATGTGAATTTGAAGATTTACCTAATTATGCTTTATTAACAACTACTGAAATGTTAAAATCATTTGAATTTTTAAATGATAATCAATTAATTAAAGAAATTGTTATTATTAATCCAAATTTATTAAATGATAAAATTACTCCAATTACTATTTTACCTAATCATTTATTAACCTTAAATGATAATGAATTAACTACTTCACCTTTAAAAATTAATAGTATTAATGAAACTTTAAAACAAATTATTTTAACAAAAATGACAAATAAATATGGTGAAAATTGGCCTTTAGAATTAAAACAACGTTTTCAACAAGAATTTCAAATTATTATTAATGATTTAAAACCGAATCAAGCTAATATTGCAGTTATGTATTTATTAGCTTATTTATTAGTTCAAAAAGCTTATCAAGATGATTATTTAGTAGGTTCAAGAGGTTCCATCGGTTCATCATTTATTGCTTATTTAATTGGAATTACTGAAGTTAATCCTTTGAAACCACATTATTATTGTCATCAATGTAAAATGACTAATTTTAATATTCAAACCAATTCTAAATGTTTAAATTGTCAAAATAATTGTCAATTAACAGGTTATGATATTCCATTTGAAGCATTTTTAGGCTTAAATGGAAACAAAACTCCTGATATTGATTTAAATTTTGCTTCAAAATATCAAACTACGATTCAAAATTATTTACAATTTATTTTAGGTATTAATCAAGTTTTCAAAGTAAACACAATTCAAACTATTTCTAATAAAAGTGCTTTTAGTTATGTTTATAATTATTTAAAATTGAATCAAATCAAACCACGTTTTCATCAAATTAATTTAATTGCTAAACAATTAATTGGAGTTAAAAGAACAATTGGAACTCATGGTTCAGGTTTGATAATTGTTCCAAAAAATAATTCAATTTATCAAATTTCACCAATTCAAAATTCAGTTCATGATTCTAAAATTTGGCAAATTATTAGTTTTGAATATCATAGTTTTGAAAATAATTTATCTAAATTAGATATTTTAGGTCATGATAATCCAACTTTATTTAAAATGTTTTTTGATTATATTAAAAAATATCCACAAAAATTTCCTTTTAAACATTATCATGAAATTCCAATTAATGATTCTAAAGTATTTCAATTATTTACTCAAAATTTTAAAAATAATCAAGGAATTAATATTAGTACTTTAGGAATTCCTGAATTTGGAACTAATTTTGTAAGAAAAATGTTAATTAATATTTATCAAGTTGAAAACCAACCTTTTAATTTAGAAAAATTAATTAAAGTATCAGGATTAGCTCATGGAACTAATGTTTGGTTAAATAATGGTTTTGATATTATTAATCAAAATGGTGATTTTAAAAATTTACCAAATAAAATTACTTTTAATGAAATAATTGGATGCAGAGAAGATATTTATAATTATTTAGTTATTAACCAAGTTCCTAAAAATGATGCTTTTAAAATTATGGAATTTATTCGAAAAGGTAAACAACATCAAGATTTAATTAAATGGCAAGAATTGATTAAACCTTATCAAAATTTAATTCCTAAATGGTATTTTAAATCAGCTTTTAAAATTAAGTATTTATTTCCAAAAGCGCATGCAACTGCTTATACTTTGATGTCAATTAAAATTGCTTATTTTAAAGTTTATTATCCAATTTTATTTTATTATGGTTATTTTTCTTTAAAAATAAAACAATTTAATTATGAATTAATTATTGGTCCAATTAATAAATTAGAACAAGAAATTAATCGTTTAAAAAAGAATCAAGTTAAACAATTAACTAATTTAGAAGTTGAATCATTATTAACCTTAGAATTAGTTTTAGAATTTAAAAATCAAAATTTAAAATTAAAACCAATTAATTGGAATTATTCACAAATTAATGATTTTTCAATTATTGACGAAAAAACTTTATTAATTCCAATGATTGCTTTAAATGGATTAGGAATTGAAAAAGCTAATTTAATTATTCAACAACGTCAACAACAATTATTTACTGATAAAAATGATTTCATTAAACGTACCAAAATTAATCAAAAATTAATTTCTCAATTAGAAACAATTGATGGTTTTATTTTTTAATTGATTAGTATTTGATTTGCATAATCGTTTTAATTATGTTAACATCAAATTAAAAATAAAAGGATAAATAAAATGGAAAATCAAATTCGTCAAGAAATTATTGCTAATTTTAAATTTCCTAAATCATTTTTGTTAAAAATGATTCAAAAATATCAAAACATAATATCAATTAGAAAAATATTACGAATATTAAACGTTAACAAATCAACTTATTATTATTGGTTACAAAATGCTGATTATCAAAAACGTAAATTAGAAAACCATCAATTAATTGTTAAAAGAATTAAACGTTTATGTCAAATTAACAAATTTTATTATGGTTTTCGAAAAATCACCATTTTATATAATCGTCAATATCAAGCGAATTTAAATATTTCTTATGTTTATCGAATTATGAAACAAAATCATTGTTTATGCAAATTAAAACCAAAACGTAATTATCATATGGTTGGAAAAAATTTATCAATTACTGAAAATTTAATTCAACAAGACCAAAATACCTTTTATGCTAATCAACCAATGCAAAAATTATTTACTGATATTACTCAATTTAAAATTAGTAATCATCAATTTTTATATTTATCAACTGTAATTGATTCCTATAATCGTAAAATTGTTGCATTTAAGATTTCTCAAAATCCTAATAAAATTTTAATTTATGATACTTTTAATCAAATTTCTCAAATTCAACCAAATTGTATTATTCATTTTGATAGAGGAACGATTTATCGTTCAAATCATTTTCAAAATTGGTTAATGGAACGTGGATTTCGAATTAGTATGTCACGTAAAGCTAAACCAAATGATAATGCAGTTATGGAATCTTTTTTTGGATTAATTAAATCGTTAATTTTTACTGAAATTCCATATTTAGAAAATTTAACTTATTTTCAAGCTAAACAATTAATTAACGATTTTTTAATCTTTTATAATAGTAATTGGATTTTAACGAAATTAAATTATCAAACACCTAATAATTATCAAAAATAAATTTTTTAAGTAAACAATTAATTTATCATAAAATCAAAATTATAAATTTAATTTTAATTAGATTAAGAGTTTAATTTTGATATCTAAAAACGTTCATATTTGCTTTTTAAATTATTTTTAATCTAATTATACCTTTTAATTTAAAAAGTTAATTTTTTTAAAAAAAATAAATTCAATCCATTTTCTTGTATTAAATTTTAAATTTCAACAAAATTAAAAAAATTTGAAAGTTTTTGTAAAAAAATGATTTTCATATTAATATAAGTTTTTTTAAAAAAATATTTTCAATTATTTTTCAAAATAACCTAAAAATTATTTTTAAAATTCAATCCATTTTATCGTATTAAATTTTAAATTTTAACAAAATTAAAAAATTTTGGAGAGATTTTGCAAAAAAGGGCGTATATGTTAGTATAAGGCTTTTTTAAAATATTTTTAAAAAGTCATTTTTAAAAATAAAATAAAAAACGAAAAAAAATCTAAATGGTTTTTATTTTTTTTTAATAGTCCAAAATTATGCAACACTTCGTTACTTTAAAAAATAAATAATTAAATTTATCAAAAATTTGATATTTTTCTATAATTTCAAAATTATTTTTTTCCAACCAAAATAATAAATATTCTATTTTGCCTTGTGGCCCTAATAAAAAATGTTTACTTTTATCAGGGGCTTTAGATAAAATTTTAATAATATTTAAAACACCCATACCACAAATTAAAGCTAAATCAAATTCTTCTTTAATATTATCAAAACCATCGCTTAAATAAAAATTAACATGATATTTTTTTAAATTTTTTTTAGCTTGCATCAAAGGTTTAAATTTATTATCTGAAGCAATCCCTTTTTTAATATTTCTTAATTCAAAAGCCTTTTTTAAAACTAATCCGTGATCAGTTCCAATATCTAAAACTTTTTCATAATTTTTAGATGAAGATCGAATTAAAGTAATTAACTCAAAAAAATAATTACTTTTAAGCTCCTTCCCAAACCCAGCGGGCATGTTTCCATGCACTAAGCTTTCACAATTAAGTTTAATAATTTAAACATAATTCTAGCGTTCTTTGCCATGTAATCGGTGTTACCGTCTCAGACTACTACAACGCCTCTGCCACCATAAAAAACATAAGTTAAATAAACATTGTGTTTTTATTAGGTTTCCCTGGTAATATAAAAAGCTAAGCAATCATGAATATCGGTTATTTCAATGTCTTTTTTTATTTCTATAAAATGTTTATCATTTTCAAACTCTATATTTTTAGAGTAAATGACTTTTAAAAACCGTTAACTAATTTTTAAAATAAATGATAACAAATAGGGATTTGATAGGGAATATTCCTATACTGAATATTAATTCAGTCTCATTACCTATTAGAGGCTTGCTATACCTACTCAACCTGAAATTCAATCTTTTGACTTTAACCTTATTTCATATGAACTTGCAATTAGTAGTAACATAATATTCTTTTTAGTTAACTTATCGCTTTACAAATATGCTATTTTCCTTTTTTATCTTTAGATTCAAAAGTTAATTTGTTGTTCTCGTTTTGTCATTTTTAAAACGTCTAGGCTTTTTTTCTAGATATCTTTTTATATCCTAACAGGCGCCCTTAACGAAGCAATAAATAAAATTCTTTTCATTTTTTTATATATCCTATTTTTTATTCATTCTATTATAAAGAGTTTTTAATTTATTTTGTCTTGCTGGTGTTCTTAAACGTCTAAAAGCCTTAGCTTCTATTTGTCTTATTCTTTCACGGGTAACACCAAATGAATTTCCAACTTCCTCTAAGGTATGAACTTTTCCATTTAATAATCCATAACGCATTCTTAAAATTTTTTCTTCTCTATCAGTTAAGGTATCTTCTAAAATTTCATTTAAAGTATTTTTCATAATTTCTTGCAACATATAATCATGAGGTGACAAAGACTCAGGATCACTAATAAATTCTCCTAAAGAAGAATCATCTTTTTCTCCAACCCTAGCCTCCAAAGAAATAGGCTTTTTCTTAATTATTTCAATAATTCTTAATTTTTTTTCAGAAATATTAAGAAATTCAGATAATTCTTCAATAGTTGGTTCTCGATGTAATTTTAATCTTAACTTACTTTTTGCCATAGAAATAATATTAATCCTATCCACAATGTGAACTGGTAATCTAATAATTCGAGCTTGATCAGCTACTGCTCTTAAAATTTTTTGTACAATCCAAAAAGTAGCATAAGTAGATAATTTACAACCTTTTTCAATATCAAATTTATCTATAGCACGCATTAATCCTCTATTACCTTCTTGAATCAAATCTAAAAATTCTAAACCTCTTCTGATATATCGCTTAGCAATAGAAACAACCAAACGATAATTAGCCTCAACCAATCTATGTTTAGCTTTATTAGATATTTTTAAAATATCATTTAATTCAGAAATTTCTTTTTCTGATAATTCAATCTCTTTTTTTTTATAACTTTGAAGTTTTGCTTCTGCTTCTCTTCCGTTATAAACTAACCTAAATTGTTCTTGTTCTTCTTCTAAAGTTAATAATGGAATTTGACCAATTTCTTTCAAATATATTTTAACAGGATCATAAAATTTTAAATCAATTGGATTTTTATCAATATTTAAAAATTCTTCTTTTTTTTCTTCAAATTCGTCTAATACTAAAGTATCTGTTTCATCTTCATAAATTAAATCTTCTTCTTCTTCTAAAATAATTTCATCTAATGAATCAGATAAATCTTTTATTTTTTCTTCTGAATATTTTTTTAATATCAAAGAATTATCATCTTCTTTTGTGAAATTTAATAAAAAATTATTATTAATATCGTTTTTTTTAACATAATTTAAAAAATATTCATTTTTTATTTTTTGTTTAATATTAAATTTTTTAAATAAATTTTCAATTAAAATTTTCCAATTCATATTAATTACCTTTATTTTATTTTTTTATTTTAATTTTTAGTCTTATATAATTTTAAATTATTTAATTTTATTTGTAGTCGTAATATTTCTTTTAAAATTTCTTTTTTTTTATTTTCATTTTTTTCATTTTTTATTTCTAATTTATAATTATAAATTGAATTATCAATTTTTTTAATTTCAATTTTATCTTTTAAATCAATTATAAAACACGAAGCTTTAGGATATAATTTTAAAAAATCTTTTATGTTTTCTATTGTAATAAAATTTTTTTGAGTATTAGAATCATAATATTTTTTAATTTCTTTAAATAAAAAAAAATAATAATAATAAATTAAATCTTTTGCAGATAAAACATCTGGTGACTTTTTTTGAAAATTAGAAAAATTTTCATCTTTAGATAATATATTCCAATTTTTATACAAAAAATGTCTATCAAAAATAACTTCTAATAAAAAATTAGTTGTCATAAATTTTTTAACTTTATAAATATCAACGAATTTTCGTATATTAATATTTTTATCAAAAGATAATTTAATTTTAATATTATATTTATTATTCAAAATACTTTGATAATGTATTTTAATTTCTTCACTTTGTTTATCAAATAAAGAAAATAATTCTGATTTAATTTTCTCTTTTTCAACAAAATCTAGAGAAACAGAATTTATTTTTTTAGATAATTCTTTACATTTAATATCTAAAAAATCTTCTGTGTTATCGATAATAAATTTTTGAAATTGATTTTCACCTTTTTGACGATAATATTCATCTGGATCCTGACCATTAGGAAATAATATCCTTTTAACTTTAAAACCTTCTTTAGTTAGATAATTAGCTATTTTGAAAAAAGACTCTTGGCCAGCAAAATCATTATCATAAGCAAAAATAAATTCTTTAGTTAATTCACTTAATATCTTAATTTGTTTATCGTTTAAATTAGTTCCCATAGTAGCTACAGTATTTTTAATACCACACTGAAAAGAAACTATAACTTCAAAAAAACCTTCATATATAATAACTTTGTTTTGTTTTATAATTTCAGATTTATTTTCATAAAATTGATATAAAAGTTCTTGTTTATTAAACAATTTAGTATTAGTATTAAATAAATATTTTATTTGTTCATTATTATTTAAATTACGACCAGCAAAACCAACAAATTTACCATATTTATTAGTAATTGGAAAAATTAAACGTTCATTAAAAAAATTATAATAATCACCATTTTTTTCATTTTCTTTAATTATTCCTAAATCTATCAAATCATTAATAGAATATTTTTTTTTTAAATAATCAATCAAAGACGAAAAATTATTGAGTTCTTTTTTATTTTTTATTTGATTATTAAAAATATTTTCTTCTAAATAACTCAAAGCATAACCTAATTTAAAATATTTTATTGTTTCATCTTTTATTTTACGTTCTTCTTCAAGATATTTAAAAGCTTTTTTACCAAATTTTCTATCATACAAATTAGATTGAAAAAAAATCATTGTTTCCTCTATAATTTGATAAAAATGATTACCTGAAATAGATAAAAAATTTTTTTCAGATAAATCAGAAATATTTAATCTTTTAGCTAATACTGAAACAGCATGTTGAAAAGAAACTTTTTTAATTTCTTTATAAAAAGAAATAGGCCTACCACCTTTTTTACAAGACATACAAACAGCAATATTTTTTTCCGGAGAAACAGAAAAAGAAGCAGTTTTTTCAGAATGAAACGGACATAAACCTATAAAATTCTTACCAACTTTTTTTAAATTAATATTATTTTCTTGAACTAAATCATAAATAGGGACTTCTGTATTAATTTTATTAATAAATTCTTCAAATTTCAATTTTTCTAATTCCACCACTTGTTACCTTAAAAACTAAAATAACAACTTATTTTCTAAATATTTTTTTATATCTTTAATAAATATCCTATCTTGTTTTAAATTGTCGCGATTTCTAATAGTACAACTTTCATCTAAAAAAGTTTGACAATCTATTGTAATACAAAAGGGAGTACCTATCATATCATGTTTACGATATCTTTTACCAATGCTTTGATTTTCTTCATAACAAACTTCAAAATATAACATTAAATCTTTTTGAATTTCCTTTGCTTTTAAACTATGCTCTTTTTTATTTAAAGGTAAAATAGCTGCTTTGAAAGGAGCTAAAAATGGATGAATTTTTAAAACTTGTCTAGTGTCTTTTATATTTAATTTTTCTTCTTCATAACTGTTAAATAAAAAAGCTAGAAATAATCTTTCTACACCCACCGAAGGTTCAATTACAAAGGGTAAATATTTTTTTTTATTTTTTTCATCTAAATAAGTTAAATTTTTTTTAGAAAATTGTTGATGTTTTTTTAAATCAAAATCTCTTCTTGAAGCAATACCCCATAATTCAGAAAAACCCCAAGGAAAATTGAATAATATATCAGTAGTAAAGTCAGAATAATGACTTAATTCTTCTGGTAAATAATCTTTAAACATTAAATTTTTAGAATGAATTCCTAAAGATAACAAAAAATCATTAACATATGTTTTCCAATATAAAAACCATTTTTTTTGTGTTCCTGGTTCACAAAAAAATTCTAATTCCATTTGTTCAAACTCACAAGTACGAAAAATAAAATTTCCTGGAGTTATTTCATTTCTAAAAGATTTACCAATTTGACCAACTCCAAAAGGAATTTTTTTTCTAGCTGTTTTTAAAATATTTTTAAAATTAATAAAAATTCCTTGAGCTGTTTCTGGTCTTAAATATACTTTTTTACTTTTTTCTTTTACTACTCCTTGATGAGTCTGAAATAACATATTAAAATTTTTTATAGAAGACCAATTTTTAGTTCCTAAAAGTTGATTATCAACAATATATTTTTGCATTTTTTCAAAAGACCAGCCACTAATATTTAATTTAGAATCATTTTGATTAATTAGTTTATCTGCACGATAACGTTTATTATCATCCTTATTTTCTATTAAAGGATCAGAAAAATGTGATAAATGTTCTGAAGCTTCCCATACTCTTGGATTTAATAAAATAGCACTATCGAACAAAATATTATCTTCTTGTTCTTTGATAAATTTTTTTAACCAAGCTTTTTTTATATTTTGTTTTAATAATGAACCTAAATGACCATAATCAAAACTATTAGCAAAACCGTCATAAATTTCACTACTTGCAAAAACAAAACCTGTTTGTTTAGCAAAAATAATAATTTTTTCTAAAGATGTCATAAAAACCTCTTATTATTTTATATATGTTAAAAAAATAATTAATAATATTAATTTTAATAAAGATTTTGTAATTTTATATCTAAATAAAATTCATAATAATAATAAATAAAATTTAAAATAGAGAGTTTTGTTTTAAGTTCTTGAATTTCATAAGAAGATCGAAGTAAAGATAGTTCCTTAATTTGAAAATCACTAAGGTTATTTTTTTCTTTTAAATTAAATTCACTTTTAAAATCTATAATAGAATTACTTTTTAACAAAAGATTATTAAAATTAATTTTATAACCTAAAAAATTCAAAAGTCTTAAAGCAAAACTTAAATATCCAGTTTGAATAAATTGTAATGCTTTTAAAACTTCTTGAAAAATAACCTTATGTGGTAAAGAATTATCAAAATTATAAATTGTTTTATCAATTAATTCTAAAATTAAAGAAGCTTTTTTTATATTTTGATAATTTTGTTTAATATTTTTATAATTATTTAACAAAAAAGCTTTATTAAGAACTAAAAATGAAGAATTTTGATTATTCTCAAATTCTATTAAATTTAAATATTCAATTAAAATACGATAAGGATTTATTATCATTTGAGAACCTTTAGCAATTAAAGTTTTTTTTCCTTCAGGTGTATAAATAAAAACTAATTTTGAATATTCTTTATATGAAGAAATTTTATAAATCAAACCTAGAGTTCTAGCCATTAATAATAGCCTAATTGTTTTAATAAATAAATATTTTCACGCCATTTTGGCTCTGTTTTAATCCATAAATTTAAACGTACTTTTATATTTAAAATATTTTTTATTTCTTTTTTAGCATTAATAGAAATTTGTTTTAACTTTTCACCTTTACTACCTATTAAAATTTTTTTTTGAGATGTTTTTTCTATTAAAATCAATACCCAAACCTCAATAAAATTATCATCAATATGATTAATACGTTCAACCATAGTACCAACAGAATAAGGTATTTCTTGACGACAATAAAAAAATATTTTTTCTCTTACTAATTCAGCAATTAAACGATCTTTTTTTTGATCAGTAATCATATCGGAAGGATAATACTTGGGTCCTTCTTTTAAATAAGACAAAATACTATTTTTTAAAGGAATTAAATTTTGTCCATTAATAGCAGAAATAGGAATAATATTATCAAATTTAAAATATTTTAAACAATCTAAAATAATTTTATCTATTTGAATTTTATTCTTAAAATTATCTATTTTATTAATTACTAAAATAATAGGTTTTTTATATTTTTGAATATTGGTTAAAAATTTTTTTTCTGATGAATTTAAAATATCAGTTATCAAAAATAAAATTATATCTACGCCACAAATACTTTTTAAAGAAGATTCGTCCATTCTTTTTGATAATAAAAATTTACGATTATTAAATCCAGGTGTATCAATAAAAACTAGTTGTGAATTAATATCATTACAAATTCCTATTATTTTATTAATAGTAACATTAGGTTTATCACTAACAATAGAAATTTTTTTTTTAACTAAAATATTAATCAAAGTAGATTTACCGACATTTGGTCTTCCTAAAATAGTTATAAAACCGGATTTAAATTTCATATTTATCTCCTTAAAATTAATTGCTATTATTTTTTATTTTTAGAAATGATTTTTTTATCTAAACCAACTTTTTTTAACATTTTTTCTTGAATAATAAGCATTTTTTTCAATTCATCCTCTGAATTATGTTCATAACCTTTTAAATGTAAATAGCCATGAGTTACTAAAAAACCAACTTCACGACTTAAACTATGATTATAATTTTGTGATTGTTTTTGGGCTTTATTTAAATTAATAAAAATATCTCCTAAAGAATCTGTATCTACTTCATTAATAAAAGATAAAACATCAGTATCATAATCTTTTTGACGATAATAAAAATTCATTTTTCTCATTTTAAACTGAGTTATAAAAATAACATTTATATTTTGTGTTTCGGACACAAAAGAAAATATTTTTTTTAATATTTTAGTTAAAGATTTAACTGAAATATTAGTTTTATTATGTATTTTAACTTTCATTTTTCAAACTTTTTATATAAATTTTTAAAAAATAATCAATAATAAATAATTATAATTATTTTATATTACGTAAATTTTATTAATAATAAAAAATAAAATAAAAAAAGCAACTTAAAAGATGCCTTTTTATTAAGATTTATATTTAATATATTATTAATATTAACGTAATAACATTTTATTACGACGATTTTTCTTTTCTACGCTTGGTTTAATATAATATTCTTTTTTACGGGCTGCAGCAAGATTACCAGATTTAGATACTTCACGTTTAAAACGACGTAAAGTTTCTTCAATAGTTTCTTCTTCACGAACTATAGTTTTTGGCATATTTTTTAACACCTCTTTTCATATTAAAATAAATAAAATGATATATTAAATAATTATATAAAATTTATTTTTTTTGTCAAATAAACATTTTAAAGTATATCTTTAAATTCTATATATTATTTTCACTTCCTGTTAGACAATATAAAAAAATAATAAAATAAAAAGTAATTAAAAATAATAATAAACGATTTAAAAATAATTCTGCTCCTTGAATCTTACGATTTTTATCTTTTTCTGAATAACTACCTGCATAAGAATTAATGTTATTTTCATCAGAAAATAATAATACGCTAAAAATAATTAAAAAATTAAACAAAATTAAAATAATTTTTAATAAAAATTTTATTGTTTCCGAATTCATAATTATTAACCTCTAATAAACTTTTATTTATATATATTTTATTATAAATATTTTTTAAGCAATAATAAAACTAAATATAAATTAATATTAAACTAAAGCTTTCGTAAAAACATCGTTAATATTATCAACAAGGATAATTTCTAAAACTTTAAGAACTTCTTCTGGAATATCATCAATATCTTTTAAATTATCTTTAGGAATTAAAATAGTATTCAACCCACTACGATTAGCGGCAATAGCTTTTTCTTTCAAACCACCAATAGGCAAAATTGTTCCATTTAAAGTAATTTCCCCTGTCATACCTATATCTTTACGAATATATCTTTTTTTTACAGCAGAAATAATAGAGGTAGCAATAGTAATACCTGCAGATGGTCCATCTTTAGGAATAGCACCTTCTGGTAAATGAATATGAAAATCATTTTTATTAAAAATCTCAAAATCAATTTCAAATTCTTTAGCATGAGATTTTAAAAAACTTAAAGCTGTCATAGCACTTTCCTTAATAACTTGACCTAATTTTCCTGTTAAAATTAATTGTCCTTTGCCTTTATAATAAGTTACTTCTACAGGTAATATGTCACCACCGAAAGAAGTATAAGCTAAACCATTAGCTATTCCGATTTGTTCTTTAATATTTGCTAATGTATGAAAATAAATAGTTTTACCTAAATAAGATTCAATATTTTCTTTATTTATAACAACTTTTTCTTTTTTATTAATTAAAATTTCTTTTACAGTTTTTCTAACTAAATCAGCTATGTTTTTATTTAACTGTCTAACACCTGCTTCTTTTGTATAGTGACGTATTATATGAAATATACTAGAATCATCAATTTCAAATTGTGAATCATTTAAACCATGAATTTTAATCTGTTGCGAAATCAAATGATTTTTAGCAATCATAAACTTATCTTGTTCTGTATAAGAATTTAATTCAACTATTTCTAATCTATCCCTCAAAGGAGCAGAAATATTTTCTAAATAATTAGCAGTTGTAATGAATAAAACATGTGATAAATCAAAAGGTTCAGATAGATAATTATCCATAAAAGTTTTATTTTGTTTTGGATCTAAAACTTCCATTAAGGCAGAAGATGGATCATAACTATTATTAAATACTAATTTATCAATTTCATCTAATAAAAATACCGGATTCATTGTGCCTGCTTCTTTCAAACCATTTAAAATACGGCCTGGCATAGCACCAACATAAGTTTTTCTATGACCTCTAATTTCACTTTCTTCTTTTAAACCACCAAGTGATTGTTTTACAAATTTACGTCCTAATGCTTCTGAAATAGAAATAGCCAAAGAAGTCTTACCCACACCTGGAGGACCAGATAAACAAAGAATAGTTTGAGGATTTTTCTTAGTCATAATTTTTACTGCAGCATATTCAATAATACGTTCTTTGACTTTTTTTAAACCATAATGGTTAGTATCTAATTTATCTTGAATTTTTTTTAAATTATTAACATCTTTACTAAATTTTCCCCAAGGTAAAGCTATTAAAAAATCTAAATAAGTCCTAATTACAAAATATTCAGCTACTAAAGAAGATGATGATTGATAACGTGACAACTCTTGAAAAGCTTTTTCTTTTATATTAGAAGGCATTTTAGAAATTTTAATTTTTTTTCTAAGTTCTTCAATTTCTTCTTCTTTTTTAGCTTTTTCACCTAATTCGTTTTGAATAGCACGCATTTTTTCTCTTAAATAAAATTCTTTTTGATTTTCGTCAATACTATGTCTAACTTGATCATTAATTTTTTGTTCAATAGAAATATTAAACATATGAGAAGCAATATCATTCAAAATGTAAAAAAGTCTTTTATTTAAATTTTGTTCTTTTAAATATTTATATTTTTGGGTTTCATCAATACGCAAACAAAAAATAATTAAATCAGTTAATTTTTCACTACTAATTTCTTGTCCAAACTGCTCTAAAAGATTTTTATCTGAATTACCAACTATTTCATGAGAATTATTACTAATTTCTTCAATAACCATTTTAATTAAAACTTTTTCATCTTTTAAATCACCATATAAAGTTTTAACTTCATTATATTCGACTAAATATAAAGGAGAAGTTTTTACAAATTTTTTAATTTTAATTCTTTTAATAACATGAAACTTAACTTTATAAATATCATTAGAAATTTTAACTTTAGTAATAATTTTTGCTAAAACTCCAAATTTTTCAATATCTAAAATTTTAATCTTATCACTAAAAAAATTCTTTTGTAATAAAACTAAAACATAGGGATAATTATTTTTTTCTGCCAATTTTAAAGCTTCAACAGAAAAAGAACGTCCTACCTCAATTCTAAAATCATTGTGTGGGATTGGAACAATTCCTCTAATAACTACTGCAGGTAATTCATTAGTAATAATTTCTTTTTCTTCTTTATAATTATCCATGTTTTTTTACTCCTATCCGAAATAAATTATTAAATTACTATATTATATAACTAAAATAAAAAATAAAAATTTATATCATATATTAATTTTTATTTTTTTCGATATCTACTTTAATAATTGCTTTTGATATTATAAAATTAAAAACTTTTTCTTCTAATAAATAATTTTTTATTCTTGAAGAAGAATAATAGTTTTTATTTTCTTGAATATTTTTATTATCTACTTTATTTATTTCTTTTTTAATTTGTTCTATTTCTGTTTCAAGCACTGTTAATTTTTCTTGTTCAATAATTTTTTTTAATAATATTTCCCATTTAGTTTTATGCAATATTTTTTCTTCTATATTTTTTTCAAATTCCTCTAGAGTTATATTTAAAGAAATAAGATATTGTTCTAAAGTAATTTTTTTTTGAATAATTTTTGTTTTTAAATTTTCTATTTCTTGTTTTTTAATTTTATCTAAAAAATATTTAGAAATATCTACATAAGAATTATTAATTATATAATTTAAAATTTGTTCTTTAAAATATTTTTGTTCTTGAAAATTATTTTCAATTTCTAAATTTTTTTTTATATTTTGTTTCAATTCAAATATATTTTTAATATTTTTAAAATTCATTTTTTTTACTATTTCATCTGAAATAATCATTGGTTTTTTTTTAATTTTAATAGCTTTTAAAAAAACATGAAAAATAGCTTTTTTATTAGATAATTTTTTTAAATGATAATCAAAAGGAAAAGTAACATGAATTTCTTTTTTTTCTTTAATTTTCATTCCTATCATAGATTCTTCAAAACCAGGAATAAATCTACCACTACCAATTTCTAAATAAAAATCTTTAGCTTGACTTCCTTCAAAAGATTTTTTATTAATAAATCCTTTAAAATCAATTATAGCAATATCGCTTAATTCCAATAATAAATTACTTTTTTTATCTTCGAAAATAAATTGTTTTTCTAACAATTGTTTTATTTTTATTTCTACTTCTTCTTCAATATTAAATTTTTTTTTAATTATTTCTAAACCTTTATATTTACATAAATCAATTTTTGGAACTAAATTAAATTCTAAACCAAAATTTAAAGGTTTTGTAAAATCAAAAGGATATGGTTTTAAATCTATTAATTCAGGTTGATCAATAATTACTAATTTTTTATCTTTTAAAATTTCTTGATATTTTTGAGTTACCAAATCTTCAAAAACTTTATTATATAAATAATCAGTATTAAAAAATTTCTGAAAAACTTTTATTGGTACATGTCCTTTACGAAAACCTTTAAAACTTATTGTTTTTTTTATAAGATTATAATTATCAGACAATTTTTTTTCCAATTCATCAACATTAATGCAAAAATAATATATTATACGATAATCACTAATTCTTTTTATTTCCATAATTTTCTCTCTGATATTTATTATTAAATATTTTAAAATAAATTTTAATAATTTTTTATAATTTAATATTATTTTTGATTTATAAAATAAATATCATTATATAGTGTGAATAATAATAATTTAAAAAATTATAAAATTAAATTAATTTATATTAGAATATCATAGTAAAAATTTTTTTAATACACAATTGTATTATACAAAATTTTAAGTAAAAATATAAAATTTATTAAAAAAAATATAAATAAAAATAATAGTAAATTATCAATATTATAATTTATAAAAATAAAAATTAAAGTAATTTTTCAAAAATATTTTTTTTATCTATTTTTTCCCAAGAAAAATTATTTTTATAATTACCAAAATGTCCTTCAGAAGCTGTTCTTTGATAAATAGGATTTTGTAAATCTAATGTTTGTATAATTCCTTTAATTTTTAAATCAAAATTATTTTTAATTGTTTGTAAAATTATTTTTTCAGAAACTTTATTTGTATTAAAAGTATTAATATAAATTCCCATAGGATATTCAATACCTATAGCATAAGAAATTTGAATTTCACAAATATCACAAATTCCTGAAGCAACAATATTTTTTGCTAAATATCTTGCCATATAAGAAGCACTACGGTCAATTTTAGAAGAATCTTTACCACTGAAAGCACCGCCGCCATGACGAGAATAACCACCATAAGTATCTGAAATAATTTTTCGACCTGTTAATCCAGTATCTGCATTAGGTCCGCCATTAACAAAAGATCCTGCAGGATTAATATAATAATTTGTTTTAGAATTAACAAAATTATTATCGATAACTGGTATTATTACTTCTTTTTTAATAGCATCAATTAAAATTTTTCTATCGATATTAGCTTCATGTTGTGTAGAAATAACTATTGAATCAATATATAATGGTTTATTATTGAAATCATGAACCATAGTTATTTGAGTTTTTCCATCTGGTCGTAAAAAAGGAATAATTTTATTTTCTCTAACTTCTGTCAACTTTAAAGAAAGTTTTTTTGATAAATCAAAACCCAAAGGTAAAAAAGAAGATGTTTCATTAGTGGCATAACCAAACATCAAACCTTGATCACCTGGTACATTTTTATCAACAACTAAAGAAATTTCTTTCGATTGATAATGTATTTTATTAATAATTTCTAAATCTTGATAAGAAAAATTTTCTTCTCTCCTATCATAACCTATAGAGCGAACAATTTTTTTAATAATATTATTATAATCAATAAAAATATTCGGCTCAACTTCACCTAAAACAAAAACTGTTTTAGCAGTTACAATAGTTTCAATAGCAACTCTAGCATCTTTTTTCTGTTCTAAAAAAGCATCTAATAAAGCATCAGAAATTTGATCTGCTACTTTATCTGGATGACCTTTAGTAACTGATTCACTAGTAAATTTTTGCATTAAGATACACCACTTAATTTTTTAATTGAAATATTTTAAAAAAATATTTATAAATAATAAATTAAAAAAAACTTGTTTTTTCAAGTTTTTTTAATTAAAATAATTATAATTAATTTATTTTTTTACTATTTTTGTTGTTGTTTTGTTAAACGAACAATATCAATAGCTTGTGGTCCTTTTTCTCCTTGAACAAGAGTAAATTCAACTTCTTCGCCTTCATCTAAAGATCTAAAACCATCGCATTGAATGTCAGTTTGATGAAAAAAGATATCTTGAAAGTCACTGTCTAATTTTTTTAAAAATCCGTAACCTTTACTACTATTAAACCATCTACAAACACCTTTTATCTTTTCTGTAGAATGTTTTGTTTCTTTTTCTGACATAATTAAAAATATATACCCCTTTTATTTAATTTTAATACTTTCGGTTTAATGAAACCTAAATATATTATAACTAATTTATTTAAAATTTCAAGATATTTAAATATAAATTTTAAAAATGTTTAAATTTTTTTAAATATTATAATAAAAAATAAAATATTATATGATTTTATAATCATAAAAATGAAACAATTTCAATAATTAAAATTTTATAAAGTAAAAAACTTTGATAAAATAAAAATTAATAAATATTAAAAATAAAAATTATTTCATAAAAGAAAGAAAATAATGAAAATTGAAAATATTGGTATAGATATTATAGAGATTAAAAAAATTGAAAAAATAGGTATAGAAAAAATATCTAAAAAAATTTTATCTCCAGAAGAATATAATATATTTTTAAATATAAAAAATATTAAAAGAAAATTAAGTTTTATTACTGGCAGATGGGCAGCAAAAGAAGCTATTTTTAAAACTTCATATACTAGTAAAAATAAAAAAAACAATTTTTGTTCATATACGATTTTAAATAATAAATTAGGAGAACCTTATATCAAAAATTTAGATAAAAAAAAAAAAATTATGATTTCTATTTCACATAGTGAAAAATATGCTGTAGCATTAGCAATATTAACAACTATAAATTAAAAAAAATTTGACTTTATTATAAATTTATAATAAAATAAGTTATTATTTAAATATATAAAATATAAAGAATTATATAGAATAAAATAAATGGAGTAGTACTCAAGCGGTTATAAGAGGCGTCCCTGCTAAAGACGTAGTCCGAGCAATCGGCGCAAGGGTTCGAATCCCTTCTACTCCGCCATAAATTTTAAATTTAATAAATTTTTTTTATAAAATTCAATTATTTTAAAGTATAAAAAATTTATTAAGTAATAAAATTATTAAAATTTTAAAATTTATCTAAAATAAAAATGTCCTCATTTAAAATATTAATTATTTTAATGAGGATTTAATTTTTTTTTGGAATAAGAAAAAAATAAATTAAATAATAATATAAAAATAATTATCAAAAAACTAAAAATAAATAACCACTTATCACTTCTAATAGAAGCTGAATAAATTTCATACCAAGCATCAAAAATTTTTTTATTTAATTCTTTATCATAATTATATATCACATCTTGTTCAATCGAATCATTACTAATAATTTTATTTTCTTCAGAATAAGGAGAAGCATATTTAATATAATCATAATTTTTTTTTAAATTATCTTCCTTAAACAAAAAATTAATAAATTTATTAGCCCCTTTTATATTAGAATTTTTAGGAATAATAATACCATCAACCCAAATATTAGTTCCTTTATTTGTTTCATCTTTATCATTAAAAGTATAATAGTCTAAATTATCATTTTTTTCCATTAAAAAAGCAGCATCGCCAGAATAAACTAATGATATGTCATAACGTTCATTATTTTTTTCTTTCATATTATCCAATATTTGATCTGTAACAAAAGAAAGCTGAGAATTTTGTTTTTTCAAATCTATTAACCATTCTTTAGCATTTGTAATTTCTTCATCCGAAGGTTTTTTTATATTTTTACTATCACAACCGGTAGCTTTTAAACCCATGAATAAAACATCTTTAGGGTTATTATATAAAGATATTTTCATTTCGGGTTTTTTAAATATACTTTTCCAATCCTTAATTTTCATATTCATATCTGTAAAAATTTTCTTATTATATAATAAACCAACATTACCCCAAACATAAGGTATCGCATAAAAACCTTTATTTTTATTTTCACTATTGTAAAAAATTTCTTTATTAAAAGCACCATTTTTTTCTAAAATTTTTGATAAAAATTTATTTAAATTTGGTTTTTCTTTTAAATTTTCAAAGAGGCCATCGGAACCTAAAAACATTTGTTTTAAATAATTATCTTTTTGTAATTGTTCTATAGCATATTCACTTAAAATAACAATATCATAAACATTTCCTGTTTTAATTTTATTTATTGCTAATTCATTAGAAACAAAAAAACTTTGTTTAATTTCAAAATCTGGATCTGTTTTATTAAATTCTTCAATAATTTCATCATTAATAAACTCTCCCCAATTAAATAAAGTTATAGTTGTTTTTTTATTTTTTTTATTTGAATAATAAAAAAATAATAAAATAAAAATAAAAATAAAAATAAAAATAAAAATAAAAATATTTTTTTTCATTTAAAAATAGATTCTTTTCTTAATTTTAAATAATTAATAAAAATTTTAAAAAATATAAATAAAATCAAAATGGATGATAATGCGTTAATAGCAGGATTAATAGTTCCTTTTAAACTATAAATATAAGAGGATATATTTTGATAATCCGATCCTCCTACAAAATAAGATATAATAAAATCGTCAAATGATAAGGCAAAAGCTAAGCTAGCGGCTGCTAAAATAACACTTTTTAATTGTGGTAAAACAACTCTAATTAAAGTTTGTAAAGGATTAGCTCCTAAATCATAAGCAGCTTCAAATAAATTTATTTCAAAATTACTACATTTAGGAAAAACAGTAGCTAAAACATAAGGAACGCTAAATGAAATATGAGCAAAAAGCATTCTTAAAAAACCATTTTCTAATCTAATAAAACCAAAAAAAACAAATAAAGCCAAAGCAATAATTATTTCTGGAATAACAAAAGAAATTTGATTTAAATTTAAAATAAAATTTTGCCATTTTAATTTATTTTGAGTCAAAGAAATTGCTGCTAAAGTTCCTATAATAGTTGAAATTAAAGTAGAAAAAATAGCAATTTTAAAAGTCACAAAAATAGAATTTCTAATAGCAGAATTACTGAAAATTTTAATATACCATTGAAAACCAAAACGTTCCCAATTTACTAAAGAAGCAATTCTACCCTCTGCTTGATTAAAAGAAAAAATTATTAAAGATAAAACAGGAATATAAATAAATAATAATATTAAATTTAAATAAAAATAATCTAAAAAATTTTTTTTAAACATAATTTTAACAATACCTTTAAATTATTTGCTTTTTTTACAAAAAATAAAAACTAACAACATTAATAATATTAAATTAACAGCAATAGAACAAACACTTTGAATATCGCCAATTAAAAGAGTTTTATTTTCTATTAATTCAGAAATCATAGGAATAGTTGAATTTCCAAGATATTTAGAAACTACAATATTTGTAACCACTTGAAAAGAAACTAAAATACATCCTATAAAAGACTCATTGAAAGATAAAGGAAAAATAATTTTTTTAAAAACTTGTGTTTCATTAGCGCCAAGATCTTTAGCAATATTAATTAAATGAGGATCTATAGAAATAATACTTAAATAAATAGGTAAAAACATATAAGGCAAAAATAAATAAATAAAGCCAATAAACATAGATAAATTAGTTTCTAAAATTGTAATGTGAAAAATTTTTTCCAAAAAACTAAAAATTTGAACTAATGCTTGTGTTTTTAAAATCATGTTAATCCAAATCATACCATTAATTAATAAAACTAAAATTCCTTGTGTTAAAGGATTAAATTTAGAAACAATATAACCCAAGGGATAAGATATTATAAAAAGTAAAAAAACAGTAATAATAGATATTGATAAAGATCTTAATAAAATATAAAAAAAAGAAAAATTATTAAAAAGAGAACGATAATATTTTAAAGTAAAAGTAGTATTAAAAAAACCTTCATTATTAGTTTCTTGAAAAGAATTTAAAAGAATAAAAAAAATAGGTAATAAAACAAAAAATGTTAAAACTAAATAATAAGGAATTAATGATATCTTATATAAATAATTTTTTTTTCTATAAACCATTACCATATTTCCATAACATGTAAATCTTCAGGATTAAAAAAAAGTCCAACAAAAGTATTAAATTTAACATAATCTGTTGTATGAATAATATATACTCTATAAGAAGTTTCTACATTAATTTCCCAATGAATTCCTTTAAAAGCTACTAAAATAACTTGGCCAGTTATCAAACCCTTTTCTTCTTTTACAATATCAATATCTTCGGGTCTAATAACAATATCTACTTTTTCATTTTTTTTAAAACCATAGTCAATACATTTAAATTCTTGATTATCAAAAAATACCAAATAATCATCTTTCATTATTCCAGAAATTAAATTAGATTCTCCTATAAATTTAGCAACAAAATTATTAGTTGGTTCATTATAAATATCTTCTGGAGTTCCTATTTGTTGTACTTCACCTTGATGCATAACTAATATTTTATCACTCATAGTTAAAGCTTCTTCTTGATCATGTGTAACAAAAATAAAAGTAATTCCTGAATTTCTTTGAATTTGTTTTAATTCATATTGCATTTCTTGTCTTAATTTTAAATCTAAAGCAGCTAAAGGTTCATCTAACAACAACACTTTTGGCTCATTAATTAAAGCCCTAGCTATTGCTACTCTTTGTTGTTGCCCTCCAGATAATTGATTAATATTTCGATTTTCAAAATTTTCTAAACCAACAATTTTTAAATATTTAAAAACTTTTTGATGAATCAACAACTCAATTTCTTTTTTATTCAAAATTTTATCATACATTTCATTTAATTTAAAATTAAAATCATTTTTAAAATTAAAAATTTCTATTTTTAATTTTTGTTTTAATTCCTTAATTTGAAATTTAATTTTATCTTTATTAGTAATATTAACATATTTTAAAATATTTAATAACTCTTGAATTTTAATTTGATAAATTTGTTTTAAATTATATATTTCTTGTTTGTTATCATTTTTAAAAATTTTTATTTTTTGTTTAATCAATAAATTAAAATCTTTAATTCTTAAACCAAAAGCAATATTTTCAAAGACATTTAAATGAGGAAATAAAGAATATTTTTGAAAAACAGTATTAATTGGTCTTTTATGAGCAGGTATTTGTAAAATACTTTTACCTTCAAATAAAAGATCACCATTGTTAGGATTTTCAAATCCGCCAATAATTTTTAAAATAGTAGTTTTCCCACAGCCAGAAGGACCCAATAAAGTAACAAACTCATTAGTTTTAATTTCAAGACTAACACCTCTTAAAACTAATTGTTCATCAATTGTTTTAGTAATATCTTTTAATTCGATCAAATTAGTCATAAATTCAACTTCTTTCTAAAAATATTAATATAAATAAAAATAATTATAATATTTTTAAATAAAAAATAATTAAATATATATAATAAAAAAACAATATTAATTTAATAAAAAAATATTTTATATTTTTTGAAATAAGAAATTTAAAAAATAATCTAAAATAAATTATAATTTATTAAAAAATAAAATTTATTCCATTTTATTCAGTAGAAAGAATAGCTAAAAAAGCTTTTTGTGGCAATTTAACTTTTCCTAAATTTTTCATTTTCTTTTTACCTTCTTTTTGTTTAGATAATAATTTTTTTTTTCGACTAACATCTCCACCATAACATTTAGAAATAACATCTTTACGCATAGATTTAATATTTTCTCTTACAATAACTCGTTTTCCGATTGCTATTTGAATAGGAACTTCAAACATTTGTTTAGGAATACATTCCATTAATTTTGAACAAATTACTTTTCCTCTAAAATAAGCAAAATCTTTATGAACAATAATAGAAAGAGCATCAATAACATCTCCATTTAATAAAATATCCATTTTTTGTAAAGATGAAGATTGATAACTATCTATTTCATATTCAAAAGAAGCATAACCTTTAGTGATAGATTTTAATTTATCAAAATAATTATACATAATTTCAGAAAGTGGAAAAAAATAAATTATCATAGCTATATTTTTATCTAAATAACTAATATCTTTTAATTTTCCTCTTTTACTTTGTGAAAGTGTCATAACAGTTCCAATATAAATTCGTGGGCAAATTATATTTGCTTTTATGAAAGGTTCTTCTACTCTTTCAATTATTTGAGCATTAGGCCATTTAGAAGGATTATCAACTAAAATTTTTTCACCTTTTTTAGTATAAACATGATAAATTACAGAAGGAGCAGTAGTAATAGCTTCTATATCAAATTCTCTACTAATCCTTTCTTGAATAATTTCCATATGTAAAAGACCTAAAAAACCTATTCTAAAACCCAATCCTAAAGCAACCGAAGTTTCTGGTTCAAAAGTTAATGAAGCATCATTTAACTTCAATTTTTCTAAAGCTGATTTTAAAGTTTCATATTTACTACAAGTAATTGGATAAAGACCACAAAATACAACAGGTTGAATTTTACGATAACCAGGTAAACGTTGTTTAGTTGGATTTTTATGATTAGTAATAGTATCACCAACTCGAACTTTATCAATACTTTTGATAGAAGCAGCTAAATAACCTACTTCTCCTACAAATAAAAAAGGTTTGGGAGTTTGAAATGGACTATAAACACCAACTTCTGAAACTTCATAAACTTCATTGTTAGACATAAAACGAATTTGATCCCCTTTTTGAATCTTTCCATTAAAAACTCTAATCAAAGAAACAACTCCTTTATAAGGATCAAAAAAAGAGTCAAAAACTAAAGACTGAAAAGGTTCATTAATATCTCCTTTTGGTGATGGAATATCAGAAATAATTTTTTCTAAAATTTCTGAAACTCCTATACCAGTTTTACCACTTACTAAAATAGTATTTTCTGGTTCAATGCCTAAAGTTGATTTAATTTCTCTTTGAACTTTATTAACATCAGCATTTGGTAAATCAATTTTATTAATTACAGGAATTATTAATAAATTATTTTCTATTGCTAAATAAAAATTACTTAAAGTTTGTGCTTGAATACCTTGTGTTGCGTCAACAACTAAAATAACCCCTTCACAAGCAGCAAGAGCACGAGAAACTTCATAATTAAAATCTACATGTCCAGGAGTATCAATTAAATGCATAATATATTCGTCACCTTTTTTATCATTAAAAATGATTTGAACAGCATTTAATTTAATAGTAATACCACGTTCTTTTTCTAAGTCCATAGAATCTAAAAATTGCTTTTGCATAAGTCTTTTTTCAACTGTATTAGTAATTTCTAAAATTCTATCAGCTAAAGTTGATTTACCATGATCAACATGTGCAATAATAGAAAAATTTCTAATTCTTTTTTGTTTATTATTTAATTTTTTTATTTGCATTTTTAAACACCATTTTAAAATAGTTTAATATCTAAAATATTAAATTAAGTTTATTATAAAATAAAAGTTTTATAATATTATAACAACAAAAGTTATTTTAATAAATATAATTATGATAAAAAATTAAAATATTTTTAAATATATAATAAAAATTAAAAAATATTTAAAAAAATACTTGAATATAATTTCATATAAGATTAAAATAATATTGTTAGATATAATAGTTTTAGATATATTTAAATACATGATAAAATAAAAATATATTATAATGTAAATGAGCTTAATATATTAATATACATATAAAAAAAATGTTGGAAGGAGTTTCATATAAAATAATGAAAGTAATTATAATTGGTTGTACTCACGCAGGAACAGCGGCTGCAAAAACTATTAAAAAAAATAATCCTCAAACAAAATTAACTATTTATGACAAAAATGATAACATTTCATTTCTTTCTTGTGGTATAGCTTTATACATAGAAGGAGTTGTTAAAGATAAAAATGGATTATTTTATTCTAATCAAGATGAACTTTCAAATATTGGAGCAGAAATTAAATTAAAACATGAAGTTATGGAAATAAATTTAAAACAAAAACAAATTTTAATTAAAAATTTAGAAACAAATAAAGAATTTATTGACAATTTTGATAAATTAGTTTTAGCTTTAGGTTCTTGGCCTATCATACCACAATTAGAAGGAATAAAATCAAAAAATATTTTATTATCTAAAAATTTTAATCATGCAAATAATATTATAAAATATATTAAAAATATTGATAAAATCACAATAGTTGGAGCTGGATATATCGGTATTGAATTAGCAGAAGCTTTAGCAGTACAAGGTAAAAAAATAGTTTTAATAGATGCAGAAAAAAGAATTATGCCTAAATATTTAGATAAAGAATTTACTGATATAGCTGAAAAAACATTACAAGATAACGGTGTTCATTTAGCTTTAAATCAAAAAATTACTGGCTTTGATGTTGAAGGAGAACTAATAACTAAAGTTCATACTGAAAAATCAACTTTTGAAACTGAAATGTTAATTATGTGTATTGGTTTTAGACCAGATACAAATTTAATAAAAGATAAAATAAAAGTTTCAGATAATGGAGCTATATTAATTGATGAATTCATGGTAACTTCTCATCCAGATGTTTATGCGTGTGGTGATTGCATAAATAGTTATTATAATCCTACACAAGAACCAAAATACATTCCTTTAGCAACTAACGCTATTAGAACAGGAATGATTGTAGGTTTAAATATTGAAACACCAAAATTTAAATATTTAGGAACTCAAGGAACAAGCGGTATTAAAATTTATGATTGGCACATTGCTTCTACTGGTTTAAATGAAAGTGTAGCTAAAAAATTAGGAAATAATTATGATTCTGTAATTATTAAAGATGCTAATAGACCAGAATTTATGCCTCAATATGATAAAGTATTATTAAAAATAGTATTTGATAAAATTTCTCGTAAAATTTTAGGTGGTCAAATTATTTCTAAGTCAGACTTAACAGAAAAAATAAATACTTTAAGCGTTTGTATTCAAAAAAATATGACTGTTGAAGAATTATCATTAATAGATTTCTTCTTTCAACCACATTTTAATAAACCTTTAAGTATATTAAATTTAGCAGGTTTAAAAGCTCTAAATATTAAATAATAACTATAAAAAAAAATATTTTAACTAACAAATTTAATATTTTATTTATCTTTAACTAATATATCTAATATTTTATTTAATTAAAATAAATAAAAAATATAAATAATAAACAAAAGAAAGCTTAAAATAAAAAATGAAAATTATAAATAAAAGAAAAAAAACAATTTTATTTCTATTCTTAATTTTAACTTTAATTTTAAATATAAATATTCAGGCATCATTAATATCAACAATAAATAATGATTTGCCAAAAATACAAAAAGAAAAAATTTTAAATTTATTAGATGAAACAGATAACAATTTTAACAAATTTAATAAAAAATTTAATAAAAAATTTATTATAAATTTACAAACTACAACTAGTATAATAAAAAGGGGTTTATGTCAAGTTAATTGTGGAGAAAAAAACATAAAAGAATTAGAACCATATATAAATAAATTAAAATTTTTAAATCAAAAATTGATGTTTTTGAATCAATAATGAATTTAAAGAATTGAAAAATTAATAAAATTTTATTGTAAATAAAAATAAAGTTAAAATAAGGATTTTTTAAAATGAATTTATTAACTTCTAGAAGAACAGTTCGTAATTTTGAAATCAATCACAAAATACCAAGAAATATTTTTAAAAAAATTATAAAAGATACTTCATATGCTCCCTCTTCTTTTAATCTTCAACCGTGGCATTTTTTTATTATTGAAACATTAGAAAATAAAAAAAAATTAGCTATTTGTTTAGATGATGGAAATCGAAATCAATTAGAAACTAGTTCAGCTATGATTTTAATTTTTGGTAATATATATAAAAAAGAATTAAAAAAAAAAATATATAATAATTTAGAAATATCAAAAAAAGAAATAATATTTAAAAAAATAAATAATTATTATGATTCTATGACTAATGAAGAAATAAAAAATGAACTTTTTTTAGAATGTGGTATTGTATCTTTACAATTAATGTTATCTGCTAAAAATTATGGTTATGAAACATGTCCTATTGGTGGTTTCAATAAAAAAAAATTGAATGAATTTTTTAACATTGAAAAAAAATACTTACCAATTTTAATAGTAGCAATAGGAAAAAAAGCTAAACAAAATGAAAAATCAAAAACTTTCAAACTAGAAGCTGAAGAATTTACACATTGGTTATAATTTTTTTTAAAAATTAGTTTTTTTATAAATAAAATATTTAAATGATCATAAATCTTTTAAAATAAATAAATGATTTATGGTCATTATTATTTTTGTTAAATTTTTTAAAATAAAAAAATTTAACAAATAAAATGTTACAATTAATAATGAGTTATTAATTTTTATAAATAAAGGGTTAATTTTTTTATGAAAAAAATGGAAGAATATATTATTATTTTATATTATAAATATACCAAAATTACAAATCTTAAATATTTCCAAAATAAACACTTAAAATTTTGTCAAAATTTAAAACTTTTAGGTAGAATAATTATTTCTCATGAAGGAATTAATGGTACTTTATGTGGAAAAATCGAAAACATAAATCAATATATTGAAATAATGAAAAAAAATAAAATTTTTAATGGTATTGATTTTAAAATTACTAAATATAAAGAAAACGTATTCAATAAATTATCTATCAAAATTAAAAAAGAAATAGTTAATCTAAAACTAGATAAAGATATAGATATGTCAAAAATAAAAAGTAATTATTTAAATCCTAAAGAATTTCATGAAAATTTAAAAAATACCGACAATATTATAATAGATGTTAGAAATGATTATGAATTTCAATTGGGTCATTTTAAAAATGCAATCAACCCTAAAATTAAAAATTTTCGCGATTTACCAATGTGGGTAGAAAAAAATAAAAATTTACTAAAAAATAAAAAAATTATAACATATTGTACCGGTGGAATACGTTGTGAAAAATTTTCTGCTTTTTTAAAAAGTAAAGGATTTTCTAAAACTTATCAATTAAAAGGTGGGATTATTACTTATGGTAATAAAAATTTCACAAAAGAAATTTTATGGAATGGTAAATTATATGTTTTTGATAATCGTATTGCTATTAAAATAAATGATCAAAAATATCAAATAGTAGGTAAAGATAATTTTGACAATAAACCTTGCGAAAGATATATTAATTGTGCAAATCCAATTTGTAATAAACAATTCTTTTGTAACAAAGAGAATGAACATAAATTTTGGGGTAGTTGTTGTTATAAATGCAAAATTAGTAAAAATAATCGTTATGTGATGAAAAATAAAAATATCAAAAATAATTTATCAAATTAAATAAAAAAATCAAAACAAAGGATAAAAAATATGTTTGCAATAATAAAAAACGGCAGTAAACAATTTAGAGTTTCCGAAGGGCAAGAAATTTTTGTAGAAAAAATATCAATTATGGAAAAAAGCAATTATGAATTTAAAGAAATTTTAGCTATTGGTGGAAAAAAAAATATTTTAGGTAAACCTTTTGTATCTGGTGCTAAAGTTCAAGCGCAAATAATTAAACATGGAAAAGCGAAAAAAATTATTGTTTTTAAATATAAAAGTAAAAAAAAATATCGTTGTAAAAAAGGACATAGACAAAATTATACTAAACTTTTAATTACAAAAATAATTGCATAAATTAAATAAAATATGATTTATTATTATTTTTATAAAAAAAATAAAAAAATAGAAAAAATTAAAGTTTTCGGTCATTCTTTATACGATAAAAAAAATAATGATATCGTTTGTTCTGCAGTTTCTACAGCAATTATTTTAACTTTGAATAGTTTAAAGATGTTAGGATTACAAAAAAATATTGATTATATATTAAAAGATGGTTTTTTAAATTTAAAAATATTAAAACAAAATTCAATAATGATTATTTTATTAAATAATTTAGAATATTCATTAAAAGAAATAGAAAAAAATTATAAAAATTATATTAAAAAATATTCAAAAATGAAATAATTTTTGAATTTAATAAGGAAAAAAAATGTTATTAAAGTTAAATATTCAATTATTTGCTTCTAAAAAAGGAGTAGGTTCTACTCGTAATGGACGTGATTCCCATTCTAAAAGATTAGGTGCAAAATTATCAGACGGTCAATATGCTACTGCAGGTTCTATTATTTATCGTCAAAGAGGAACAAAAATACATCCCGGTTATAATGTGGGATTAGGTAATGATTACACTTTATTTACTAAAATAAATGGTTTTATTAAATTTACAAATAAAAAAAATAAAAAACAAGTTTCTGTTTATGAAAATATAAAAAAAAAGATATAAATTCTTATTATATTTTTTTATATTTTAATATTCTAAAATTAAAGGAAAATTATATAAAATGTATTTTATAGATGAAGCAATTAATGAAATTAAAGCCGGTAATGGAGGCAATGGCATTGTTTCTTTTAGAAAAGAAAAATATGTTCCTTTTGGTGGTCCTGATGGAGGAAACGGAGGGAAAGGTGGTTCTATTTTTTTTATAGGAGAAAAAGGCGAAAATAACTTATTAAAACTAAAATATCAAAAACACTTAAAAGCTGAAAATGGTGAAAATGGCAAAAATAAAAACAAACATGGTGCTAATGCTGAAAATATTTATATAAAAGTTCCTTTAGGAACTATTATCTATAATTTAAAAAATCAAATAATTGGAGAAATATTAAAACATAAAGAAATATTAACCATCGCAAAAGGAGGAAATGGAGGAAGAGGTAATAAATCTTTAGCAAATTTTAAAAATCCAGTTCCTAAATATGCAGAAAAGGGGAGTTTAGGGGAAAGCTTAAAAATTAAAACTGAATTAAAAATTCTAGCTGATGTTGGTTTAATAGGTTTTCCTAGTGTAGGTAAATCTACTTTAATTTCTATAATTTCCGATGCCAAACCAAAAATAGCTGATTACCATTTTACTACTTTAAAACCTCATTTAGGAATGGTTTATGTTGAAAATCAAAGTTTTATTGTAGCCGATTTGCCAGGATTAATACCAAATGCGCATTTAGGACGAGGAATGGGAATTAAATTTTTAAAACATATCGAAAGATGCAGATTTTTGATACATATGTGTGATATGAGCAAAGATAATCCATTACAAGATATTGAAAATTTAAATCAAGAATTAAAAATGTATAATAAAAATTTATTAAAAAAACCACAAATAATTGTAGCCAACAAAATGGATGTGATAGGTGCAAAAACAAAATTAATAAAATTACAAAAAAAAATATCAAATCAAATTATAATTCCCACTTCATTATTAAAAAATCAAAATCTAAAAATATTAAAATATAAAATGTTAGAAATGATAAAACAAAAAGATATAAATTTAACATTATGCGAAAATTCATCTTTTAAAACATACACATTAGAAGAAGAAAAACCTAATTTTATTATTAAAAAAGATAATCAAGGATTTTTTGTTGTTGAAGGAGAAAAAATAGCAAAAATTTTTTATAAAACTGATTTTAATAATGAAGAAGCTACTAAAAAATTTGCTTTTTTTTTAAAAAAAATAGGTGTCGAGGAAGAATTAATAAAAAAAGATGCTAACTTGTCTAAAATTAAAATTAAAATTTATGATCGTATTTTTGAATTTATAACTTAATTTTATTATAGGAGAAATAATTAATATAATGACAAAAAAAAATTTAATAATTTTAAAACAAATTGTTTTAGTATCTCTTTTATCGGCATTATCAATTGTATTAACAAAAATAAATAATATAATACCATTAAAACCCAAAAATATAAAATTATTTAGAAACTTTGATTACGCAATTAAATTTTTACCATTAATAATAATGTCTTTTTACGTTCCTTTTTATTTATCCTTTTTAGGTTCTTTTTTATCAGAAACATTAGGATTTTTTTTAAAAAATCTAAAATATGCTTATAATCCTATAATTAGTATTATTATTGCTATTTTGTTTGGTGTTTTACCAGGTTTAATTTTAAAAAAAAAAGATAGCTATTTCAAATTTTATATTTTTTTTGTATTAATTTCATTTTTTTATCAAATATTTAATACTTTATCTTTTATATTTTTTAATAAATATTTATGTGGTAATAGTTCTAATATAAATCTTTTGACAATAATTAAAAAAAATTATATATTATGGAAATCATTATCAATTTTAATAACTCCATTTTTTTTAACTTTTATTATTAAAAAAATAATTAATAGTTTAAATTTTTTTAATGAAAAAATAAAATAAAAAAAGTTATTTTCTATTATAGAAAATAACTTTTTTTTATTAAAATATATTTTATTTAATAAATCTTTTTAAAAAATTTTATATATAAAATTCTTAAACTTACTCAAAAATTTTTTTTTATTTTTAGTTTTTTTAATAGAAATTTCAGATAAATTTTCAGAATTATTATCTCTAGAATTTTCTTCTTGAGATGAATAAATTGATAAAGAAGATGGAAAATGTGATAATTTATAATTATTATTTGAATTATTATCAAAAAAAGTTGATAAATCGGGATTACTAGAACTATCATTATTAGAAAAAAATGTTGAATTTTCTTCATCAAATTTTTCTTTACTCAATGTATATTCAAAAATAACTACGGGTATAAAATAATTAGTAAAAGCATATTTTTTTATTAAATTAAATTGTTTATTATATTCACGCAAGTGTAATTTATTTTTATGAATAATATCAAAAAATGGAAAAAGTTGATATTCTTTATATTTGATGTTTCCTTTGTTTTCTTTCATAATTTTTTCAATTGAAAAATCTAATTTTTGAACAATTTCCTTTGACAAAATAGTAACTGGTAAAGTAGATATTATCCCTTCAATATTTGTAAATTGAATTCCTTTTTGTGATAATAATGTTTCAATATCTTTTACATCACCATTAATAACTGTTAAATCAGGAAAACGTTGACTTAAATCACGACAAGATGCAGAATTAATTTCGACAGAAACAACATTTTCTACTCCATACTTATCAACTAAATATTGAGTAATATTTCCTATCCCAGCACCTAATTCTAAAATTTTTTTATTATTAGACTTTAATTCATCTTTAGTTTTATTAGTTATATTACTACTCAATTCATCCGCAAAATGTTGTGCCTCAACACTTTGTAAAGAACCTTGTATTCTATGTTCTAATAAAGCTTTTTTCATATGTTGTAAATCATATTTATTATAAAAAATTAGAGATATAAAAAAAAATGATAAAACAATTAAAAAAAATTTAAATAATTTGTGAGTTTTTAAATTCTTAATAAAAATCAAACTTCCACCTAATACAATAAAAACAAACATAATTTTAATTAAATTTAAAATTAATAATATTGGATTTTTTTGAATTTCTGGTAAAATGAAACGAGTGTATCGAAAATCATTTTTAAAAAAATTAATTCCATTTATAAAATAATTTTTAAAAAAATATATTGAAAAATCAATTAAAAAATAAAAAAATGGGAAAATTAAAAGAATCCAAAGATTTTTATAACTCGGAAAAGAATAATTATAATAAACAAAATATAAAAGTAAAATAGGTAAAATAAAATAACTTAGAATATAATTAAAAAAATAAATAAAAATACCAAAGGAATCTGTAGAAATTGTACTAATTAATCCGGTATTTTTAGTAAAATCAGTTAAAATCACAACCGAAATTAAAACATTTACCAAAGCAATAAAATTTAGTTCAGAAGTAATTTTTTTATATTGTAATTTATTAATAAATTTATTTTTTGAATTAATAAAACTTGCAACTAAAATTAAAAATAAAAATAAATAACTACATTGAATTAAACTAAAAATATTTTCAATTTTTTTACCATAAATTAAAAACTCATTTATAAAGTTTAATAACAAAACCATAAAAGATATAATAAATAAAATAAAACGAAAAATAAAATTTTTTTTATTTTCAATATTTTTACACATAATTAAAACTAAAACCTTATACTTTCTAAATAAACATTATTGTTTTTAACTAAAAAATTAATTAAATTAAATAAATCAGATTCTTCTAAAATTTAATTTTTTTAAACAACGGGCAGATATTTTAATTTTTTTAATTTTACCATTTTCATCTTTGATACGAATGCTCTGTAAATTTACTTTCCAAATTCTTTTGGTTGCATTCATAGAATGACTACGTTTATTGCCAAATAAAGTTGATTTTTGTGAAATACAACATCTTCCCATATAAAATTTCAACACCTTTCAATATCAAATATCTTTCGAATAAAATATTAAAAATATTTGATAAAAATATAAAAATATACTAAAATAAATAATGACTAATGTAATTATATTATAATTGTTGAAAAAAATCAATTTTAAAAAAATTTTTATAATTTAAAATTTAAAATTTAAAGTTAAATAATATTACAAAAAAATATTATTAACAATTAATATAAAAAGAAATTAGAAGGATAAGTAACAAAATGATAAATACAAAAAAAATTAATGCAGATTTATTTAAAAAAATGATAACTAATGGAGCTATTAATTTAAAAAATAATTATAAAAAAATAGATAATTTAAATGTTTTTCCTGTACCAGATGGAGATACCGGAAATAATATGAAAATGACAATGATGGAAGGCATTCAAGAAATTAACAAAATAAAATCTAGTTCTATTATTAAAATTGCAGAAGTTTTATCTAAAGCTTTATTAATTGGTGCTAAAGGTAATTCAGGAGTTATTTTATCTCAGTTTTTTTCTGGAATTTATATAAAACTAAAAAAAATTAATAAAAATACTATAAATATTTCAGAATTTATACAAACATTAATTTGTGGATATAAAAAAGCTTATGAAGCTGTATCAGAACCAACAGAAGGAACTATTTTAACAGTAATTCGTGAATCTATTGAAAATATTAAAGAAACAGATTATAAAAACAAAGATATTAAAGAACTAATGAAAAAAATAATCAAAAATAGTGAAATTTCTTTAGAAAAAACACCAGAATTATTACCTATCTTAAAAAAAGCTAAAGTAGTTGATAGTGGAGGAGCTGGTTTTATTGAAATTTTAAAAGGCATGTTAATGTTCTTACAAGGTAAAAAATTAGAATATAATAATAAAAAAAAAGAAGAAGAAGAAATAAATAATTTCGAATTTATTCATAATTTAAATATAGAAGAATTAAAATATATTTATTGTAGTGAATATATAATAAATTTAAAAAATAATAATAAAATAGATAAAGAAAAAATAAAAAAATTATTGCATAATCACGGAAATTCGGTAGTTTTAATTATTAATGAAAATATTCTAAAATTACATATACACACCAATAATCCTGGTATTATATTAAATTATCTATTAAATTATGGGGAATTAAATAAAATAAAAATAGATAACATGAAACAACAATGTCAAAAAATAATAAAAACAAAAAAAAATAATAAACCAAAAGAAAAAAATAATTCCGAATACACTATAATAACTGTAGTATCCGGCAAAAAAATGTTACAATCATTCAAAGAATTAAATGCTGATATTATAATAGATGGAAAAACAAATATGTCTTTAAAAGTTGATGATTTTATAGAAAAAATTAAAAAAATTGATAATAAAAATATTATTATTTTACCTAATCAAAAACAAATATATATAGAAATAAAAAAAATTATTAATAATTTACCACAAAATAATATTAAAATAATAAAAACAGAAAGTTTTGCTCAAGGTTATGCAGCACTTTTAACTTTTGATCCTAATTTAGATTTAGAAACAAATTTAAATAATATGAAAAATAAATTAAAAAATACAAAAATAGGTAAAATAATAAATAATATAAATAATGATTTAACGTTAAAAAATAATAAAAATAAAAATGATTTTATGTGTTTTTTAGAAGAAAAAAAAATATATAATGATAGTGATTTAAACAGGGCGAGAAAGATGCCTAAATTACTAGCAAAATAACCAATTGCGAACATTGTGATAATATGTTACATCATATTCTCGGTTCTAAAGACGAAAGAATTTAGAATTACAGCAGAGAATAAAAGCGTATTAAGGGAAAAATATTAACCCAATAAGAATTACGCAAGATGAAGTGATACCCAAGGATAAGAGTTGAAATACTCCTAAGAGAATAAAGAAGAGCAATAACACAACTTGGAAAAATAATAGTTTAAGTTTCCATTCTTAGAGCGATTAAATATTTTTTTGTTTAGATATTTAAAATTATCAACCTTAATAAAAATAGGTCAAACAAATCTAAGAACTCACCTCTATAAACAAAAAAAAACATTTATATATTATATCTAAAATAATATAATTATAATCAACAAAAATAGAGTGTCATCTCACCTAAAGGTATACAGGTAGTAATTTAGAGTAACTTCTATCCTCCTAAACCATACCTTTCTTTCTTAAATATAAGAAAAAGAAGGCATAATAATTAAGTGGCAAGGAGAAAGCAGAACCATAGTAGTCGTGAGAAATTAAAAATTAATATTGAAATATGTTAATGAACTGACTCACCAAGGAAAAGGTTAATAACCTTTACAAGGCGAAAGGGGAAAACTGAGTTTATAGTCTAAATATTGGAATAATTTTTAGTAAAAATAAAGTACTAAAAATTATTCCAACATACAAAAGACAAAAATAACTTTTTACAATAGAAAAAATGTGAAAATAATTATTTTATTATCATAATAAATAATAAAAATTATAAACATAAACAAATATAAAATAAACTCAGATTAACCGCCGTATGCTTGGAAACTTGCTTGTACGGTGGTGTGGGGGGCTTCAGTGGTAATAATTTCGTAAGATAAAACGCCCTGATTCTATCCCAATAAGCTACTTTTTATTTACTAAAAAAATTAATAAAAAATGATTCAGAATTTTTAACTATTTTCTATAATAAAAATATAATTCAAAAAAAAAATCTGAATGATTTGAAATCATTTTTAAAAAAAAATTTTTTTCAAATAGAAACAGAAATTATAGAAAATGAAGACAAAAATATTTTTTATATTTTTTCTATAGAATAAAAAAATTTAAAATTATAATAATATTTAAATAATTTATTCATTGCGGATATGGCGAAAATGGAATACGCACATGCTTGAGGGGTATGTAAGAATTTATTTCTTATATGAGTTCAAATCTCATTATCCGCACCAAATTAAATATAATAATCATTAATTAATTTAAATATATTATATATATAATATGAATAAAAAAATAAAAGACTGGATAATTTATATCCAGTCTTTTATTTTTTTATATTAAAATAATTTAAAATTTATTAATTATATGGAGCGGACGAGGGGAATCGAACCCCCATTTCGTGCTTGGCAAGCACGTATAATAACCACTATATGACGTCCGCAATTAAACAAAAAAATATAAAATAATTTTATTAATTATTTATATAATTAATTTTGGTGCCCTTAACAAGAATTGAACTTGTAACTTAGCATTACCATTGCTATATTTTACCATTAAAACTATAAGGACTAGCCCAATAATAAATTAATTTTTTTAAAATTAAATTTCATAAAAAATAATAATCAAAAATATTATACACTAAATTAAAAAATAATAAATATAATAAAATTATTTTACTAAAAATAAAAATTAATTTGTAACATCAATAGGTAAAACATTATCTTCATCATTGATAGATAAAATTTTAATAACCTTAACCTTAGTGATAACTCTATTAATATATTTTAAACTTTGAAATTTATAACCTTGAAAAATAATTGTTACATTTTCGTTTTTTTTAGGCCATCTTTTTAATTGACTAATCATAAAACCACTAATTGTATCATAATCATTAACTGGTAAACCAGCTTGAATAATATTTTCAACTTCATATAAACTAGTGAATCCTTTAATTATATATTCATTATCAGAAATTTTTTCAATATCAACACTATTATCATATTCATCTGCTATTTCACCTAAAATTTCTTCAATCAAATCTTCAATAGTAACAATACCAGCAGTTCCACCATATTCATCAATAACAATAGACATATGATTTTGCTTCAATTTCATCTCTCTAAACAATTCACTAATTTTTTTAAATTCTAAAACATAATGTGCTTCTCTCATGAAATCATTTATTGAAAATTTTTTAACTTCATTAATATCTATTTCATTATTATCTATTAAATATTTAAAAAAATCTTTAATATGAATTATACCAACAATATTATCTATACTTTCATCATATACTGGAAATCTAGTATATTTTTGAATTTCAATAAATTGAATTAATTCTTTTTTAGTACATGTAATTTCAACAGCAGCTATTTCTTTTCTATGACGCATTACTTCTGAAACAGAAGTATTATCAAATTCAAAAACATTTTGAATAATTTCATTTTCATTTCGATCAATAATACCTTTTCGATAACTTGAAGATAATAATAAACGAATTTCATCTTCAGAAAAAGAATTAACAATTTTATTCGGATCAAATCCTAAAATAATTAAAATAAAATTATTAATTTTAGTTAATAACCAAACTAAGGGTGTAAAAATAAAAGAAATAAAATTCATTAAATTTACAAAAATATAAGTAGTTTTCAAAGGTGAATTCATAGCTAATCTTTTAGGAATCAACTCACCAAAAATAATAGAAACAAAAATAATAATTATTTCAATAAATATATAATTTAAACCTGTAAAATTATTAAAATATTTAGTTACAATATTACCTTGTACAAAAGTTAATATATGAATCATTATTTGAATCATTGATAAAAAATTTGTTGGTTTTTCTTTATTTTTTTTAACTTTAATAGCTTTTTTTAAACCTTTTTTAATATCTAAATCAATTGCATTCTCACTGGAAGAAACCAAAGCTATTTCGCTAGCAGCAAAAATAGCATTAAATATTATTAAAATCATTAATATAATTATAGGATGTGTTAATTCTCCTAATAACGACGACGACGACACTTATTAATATAACCTCTTTCTATTTAAAGAATTTTCTTAAAAAATAATTTGTTTTATGTATTTTATATGATTATTTAATAATTTTATTTATTTTATAATAAAATATTAATAAATTCTATAAATTAAAAAAATAAATTATTTTTAGTATATAAATAATTGAAACAATTAGAATTAAATATAATTTTTAAAATATTTAAAAAATTATATAAATTTAAAATACATATAAATTTTAACATTTATTTATTAAAATTTTAAAATAATAAATATTAAAAATTATTTAATTAATTCTTCAAATTCGTTTTCTTGTAAAATTTTAATATTAAATTTTTTAGCTTTTATTAATTTAGAACCAGGTTTTTTACCTAAAATTAAATAATTTGTTTTATGAGAAATTCTATTAATAATAATACCACCTAACTCAATAACTATTTTTTTTGCTTGATTTCTAGAATATTTTTCTAAAATACCTGTAAAAATAACTTTTTTATTTTGGAAAATATTATTATTAATATTGTTTTTACTTTTTAAATAAAATAAATTTAAACCTGCATTTTTAAATTTTTTTATTAATTTTAAATTTTCAGAATTTAAAAAAAAATCTTTAATATTTTTAGCACTTTTTATTCCTATTTCATTAATTTCTAATAAACTATCTATAGAAGCATTTTGTAAATTATCAATATTTTCGAATTTTTGAGCTAAAATTTTAGCTAACTGAATGCCAATATTTTTAATACCTAAACCTATTAAAAAATTAGATAAACACTTATTTTTACTTTTTTCTAAAGAAATAATAATATTATTAAATTTTTTTTTACCAAAACCATGTAATTTTTCAATTTGTTTTTGATATTGATTTAAATAATATAAATCTGAAATATTGTTTAAAAAACCTTTATAAAATAATATCTTTAAAGTTTGCAATCCTAAAGCATTAATATCCATGGCTGATTTAGAAACAAAATAAGATAATGCTTGTATTTTTTTTTCTTCACAATCAAAATTAAGGCAAAAATGATTAGCATCTTTTTTAATTAATTCAGTATTACAACAATAACAATGTGTAATCATTTCAAAAGGAATTTGATTTTTTCTTTTAGTTTTAATAACTTCTATAATTTCTGGAATAATACCACCAGATTTATGAACCAAAACAAAATCATTAATTCTAATATCTTTTTTTTTAATATAATCAAAATTATGTAAAGTAACTTTAGAAATTAGGCTACCATCAACTATAGTTGGCAAAAGTTCTGCAATAGGAGTAATAACGCCTGTCCTTCCGATCTGAAATAAAATATTATTAATTAAAGTCTCAGTTTTTAAAACTTTAAATTTATAAGCAATAGCCCATTTAGGAGCTTTAGCTGTATAGCCAATCAAACTATGATATGATAATTCATTAATTTTAATAACAATACCATCAGTACTATAATTTAAACGATTTTTTATTTCTTCATAATAATTAATTTTTTTAATTAATTGTTCCCAACTAGAAACATATTCATAATAATTATTTACAGGAAATCGTAAATAAATTAAAAATTCTAAAATTGATTTTTGAGTAATAATAAATTTTGGTGGATTTATAATAGTATAAAGAAAAATTGATAAATTTCTTTCAGCAACCACTTTAGAATCTAATTGTCTTAATGTCCCAGAAGCTGCATTTCTTGGATTAGCAAATAAAATTTTATTTTCTGCTTTTCTAATTTCATTCAAATAATTAAATGATTTATAAGACATATAAACTTCACCACGTACTTCTAAATCTAAAGGTTCTTTTAATTTTAAAGGTAATTGTTTAATAGTTTTAATATTATCAGTAATTAATTCTCCTTGATAACCATCACCTCTAGTAACAGCTTTTTCTAAAACTCCTTTTTTATATTTTAAACTAACAGCTAATCCATCTATTTTTAATTCAGTTAATAAAGTAAAATTAGAAATTTCTTTTGAAATTCTATCATAAAATAATTTTAATTCTTTAATATTAAAAACATTATTTAGTGATAACATTGATTTTTCATGTAAAAATTTATGAAATTTTGTTGAAACAGGACCGCCAATTTTAGTTGTTGGACTAAATTTATAATTATATTTTGGATATTTAGATTCTAAATATAACAATTCTCGAAATAAAGCATCATATTGTTGATCGCTTAAACTAGAATTATTTAAAGTATAATATTCATAATTTGCTTTATTAATTGTATCAATCAAAAATATAATTCGTTTTTCAATTTCTTTCATTAACTCCTCTTAACTTATACATAATAAAATTAAAATAAACATAATAAATAATTATTTATTATTTTATAGATATTTTTTTAATAACGTTTTTAAATTCAATAGGCAAATTACTTTCTAAAAAAATATTTTTTTTAGTTATAGGATGAATAAACTCTATTTTTTTAGAATGTAAAAATTGTCCATTATTCGAAAAATAATTATCTTTTAAACCATATAACTTATCACCCAATATATAATGTTTTAAATAAGATAAATGGACTCTGATTTGGTGTGTTCTACCTGTTTCTAATTGACATTCTATTAAAGAAAAATTATTAAAATATTTTAAAACTTTAAAATAAGTAATAGATTGTTTACCGTTTTTTACAACAGCCATCTTTATACGGTTGTGTGGATGTCTACCAATAGGTAAAATAATTTTACCTTGTTTTTCTAAGTGACCATGAATTAAAGCCCAATAATATCTTTTTATTTCTCTTTGTTGAATACACAATTGTAATTTTTGTCTAATTTCCTCATTTTTAGCTACTAACATCAAACCAGTAGTATCTTTATCTAAACGATGAACTATACCCGGCCTTAAACCCTCCATTTTTCTAAAATTTTTAATTTGAAATAATAAACCATTGATCAAAGTAACTCCAGAAAAACTTATAGAAGGATGAATAACTAAGTTTTTAGGTTTATTTATAACAGCTAAAAATTCATCTTCATAAATAATTTCTAAATTTAAATTAATAGGTTGTAAAACATTAATAGGTGTTTGAGTAATAAAAACTTTTATATGATCATTTTCTTTTAGAATATAACTTTTTTTAGATGGATTATTATTAACTAAAATTTTTTCTGAAATTATTAATTTTTGACATTTACTTTTACTAAAATTAATTTTTTGATTTAAAAAATGATCTAAACGCATACCTTTTTCTGTGCTAATAATAAAAAAATTTTGTACCAGATTTATTTTTTCCTTTCTAATCAAAAAATATTATAATTAAAAAAATAAAAAATCTCTTAAAAAAGAGATTTTATAAAATATTATTCTAAAAATAAAAATATATTTATTTTTTATTTATTACAGTCTTCTTTTTCTGTTTTTTGAAGATTTTTTTTAAGTTTATCTTTTTCCCACCACTCAATAACACCAGTATGTAAAATTTCTTCTAAATCTTTTTGAGTAATAGTTTCTATTTCTAATAAATATTTAGAAATTAAATCTAAAAGATCTCTATTTTCAGTAATAATTTGTTTAGCATTTTTATAACAATCATCAATTATCTTTTGAATTTCTTTATCAATTTCAACAGCTTTAGAATCTGAAAAATTTTTATAAAAATTATTTTCCATATATTGAATAGGACCTAAATCACTCATACCATATTGAGTTACCATTTTTTTAGCAATTTCTGTAGCATATTTAAAATCACTATATGCACCGTTAGAAACATCTTTAAATACTATTTCTTCAGCAGCTCGACCGCCTAAAAAAGAAGTTATTTGAGCTAAAAGTGATATTTTAGAAGAAAAAAAAGTTTCTTCTTGAGGTAGAGTTAAATTATAACCACCTGCATTACCTCTAGGAATAATTGTTACTTTTTGAATCTGGTTAGCTTCTGGCAATTTCAAACCAATTACAGCATGACCTGATTCATGATAAGCAACCATTCTTTTTTCTTTATCATTATATTTTTTACTTTTTTTAGAAGGACCCATTAAGACACGATCTAAAGCTTCACTAATATCTTTATTATCAATAATTAAAACATTTTTTCTAGCAGCTAATAACGCTGATTCATTTAAAATTGCCTCTAATTGAGCTCCGCTAAAACCCGGTGTTTGTTTAGCTAAAGCTTCAAAATCTACATCATCATTAAATTTTTTGTTTCTAGCATGAAGTTTTAAAATAGCTTCTCGATCTTTAACACTTGGTAAAGTAATATTAAAATGACGATCAAAACGTCCTGGTCTAGTAACAGCCACATCTAAAGATTCTGGTTGATTTGTTGCCGCCATTACAATAACGCCAATGTTTTTAGTAAATCCATCCATTTCAACCAATAATTGATTTAAAGTTTGATCATGTTCACTATTACTATAATTTACACTACCTCTTTGATGTGATATAGTTTCTATTTCATCAATAAAAATTATACAAGGAGCATTTTGTTTAGCTTCATTAAATAATTTTCTAATTCTAGAAGCACCTAATCCTACATATACTTCTATAAAATCAGAACCAGAAACCGCAAAAAAGGGTACTTTAGCTTCACCAGCAACAGCTTTCGCTAACAAAGTTTTACCAACCCCAGGAGGACCAAATAATAAAACACCTTTAGGTATTCTTGCTCCCATAGCTTCATATTTTAAAGGATTTTTTAAAAAATCAATCAACTCTGACATTTCTTCTTTTTCTTCATCAGCTCCAGCAATATCTTTAAAAGTAAACTCTTGTTGATTAACCAAAACTTTTTGTCTTGATATATTTAAATTTTTACCAGAAATTTGAGCACTAGTTTTTTCAATACTATTATATATAAAATAAAATATAATAATTAAAATACAAATATTCAAAGCAGATACAAAAGGGGCAAAACCATAATAAGGTTGATAATTTTTTTTATATAACGGAACTGAAGCAATTCTTTTTTTATTAATTTCTTCAATATTCCCGGTTTTTATGTTTTCTTCTTTTACATCATCTTCCATAATTTCAAAATAAATTTTCATTATTTCTTTATAATTTTCATAATCAACATTATTAAATATCTTTTCTTCTTGAAGATTATCTTTTTTTCCAAATTGAAAACGAATTGAATAAGAACCATCTGAACATTCTTGAATTTCAAATTTTTGTATTTTTAGAATATCTTTTTCATCAATTGAATTTCCAGTAAGAAGTAAATGTTGTTGTTGTTTTATTTCTTTTAATAAAATAATTATTTCTGAAGGTGTATTATGTTTATGTTTATTATTAATTTCTTTAGCAATTAAAGAATATAATAAACTAGCAAGTAAGAAAACAACACAAAACCAAAAAATATTAAAATTTTTAAAAATGTCTTTTATATTTTTTTTCATTAACTTAATATTCCTTATTTTTATAATAAAAAAAATAAAATTATAAATTTAATTTATTATAATTTAATTTTTTTTATATTTTATTTAAATTAAAAATAAAATATAAAAATTGTCAATTATTATAGTTTATTTTATCATAAAAAAAAAACTATAAGAAAATTATTATTTTAAAACTAAATAACAATTATTTTTTTTACCTAAAGTTTTATTAATATATATTTTTGGTATCCATAAAATTTGATTTTGATTATCAACTATTAACCATAATTCATCTCTTTTATATAAAGGTATTTTTTTTTCAATTAAAAAACTTTTTAATTTTTTTGTACCATATAAAAATTTTACAACATCACCTTGTTTACGATGTCTTAATTTTAAAGGAAGTAATAAATTATCATAATAAATTTTACAAATATGATCAAAAATAAAATTTATTAATTCTAAAAATAAAACCATGCATAAAATAGGTTTTTTGAATTTTTTCAAAAAATTTTTTGTTTTATCTAATAAAAAAAATTTATTATAACTTTTAATAAATTGAAAATTTTTAGAAAGATCCCAAAATAAGTTAGGTTTATTTTTTTCTTTTAAGCCCTTAATAATATCTTCCAATAAATTAAAATTTTTAAAAATATTTTTATTTTCTAATAAAAATAAAATAATATCTTTTTGCACTGCTAACTGTAAATTTAAAAAAATTTTTAAACAAAAAAAATTAGAATTTTGTAATTTTAAAAAATTTTTTGTTTCATTTCTAATAAATTCATAAGTTGCCAAAATTTGAAAATGATAAATTTTAATATGTTTTAAAAAATTAATATCTTTTTTAAACCAAGGTATGATTTGATTACGAATTTCATTACGTTTATAAATATTTAAATTATTAGTAATATCATCTAAATAATTAATATTATTTTTTTGTGCATAATTCAAAATATCTTTTTTCGTTACATATAAAAAAGGTTTTAAAAAATAAAAATCAGAAATTTTTTGTTTAATTTGCATACCACCACTATAACCTAATAAAGAACTTCCACGAGAAATTTTCATAAAAATATTTTCTGCCAAATCATCTAAATGATGAGCTGTTATAATATAATTAGTACGGTAACGAAAAGCAACTGATTGTAAATTTTTTTGTCTTAACAATCTAGCTTCATTTTGAAAATTATTTAATGATAATTTAATTTCAAAATAAAAAAAAGGGATTTTATTTTTTAAACAATAATTTTCTACTAATATTTTATCTTTATAAGATTCTTTTCTCTTTAAATGATTAAAATGAACTACAACTAAGCGAATATTTTTATAAAATAAAACATTTAATAAAACCATCGAGTCTACGCCGCCACTAACTGAAATAACATAAAATAATTTTTTATTTAAATCAATAGATAAATTAATACACATAATTAAATTCCTTTTAATAAAAAATAATTAAAAAATCAATAATTTAAATTTAAAATTTTTAATTGTTCTTTTTCAACAAAGTCAGGAGTTTCTAACATTAAATCTTTAGCACCTTGAGTCTTAGGAAAACCAATAACATTTCTAATATTATTAGTTTTATTAAAAAGCATAGATAAACGATCTAATCCTAAAGCAATACCACCGTGTGGTGGAGTTCCATATTTTAAAGCTTCTACAAAAAAACCAAATTTTTTTTCAATTTCTGAATCAGTAAAACCTAAATTTTTAAACATTAATTGTTGAATATTATAATCATTAATTCTTAAAGAACCGCCTCCAATTTCATAACCATTCCATACTAAATCATAAGATTGTGCTAAAGATTTAATTGGATTTTTTTTAAAAATTGATATATCTTTAGGTGCAGTAAAGGGATGATGGGTACTATAATATCTATTAGTTTTAACATCAAATTCTAATAATGGAAAATCTATAATCCATAATAATGATTCTTTATTATAATCAATTAAATTTAAATCTTGAGCCAATTGATTTCTAATAAAACCTAAAGCTTTATTAATATATAATTGATTTTTTAAAACATCATGAAAATAAAAAAATATTTCATCTTCATTCAAAAAACTACTATCATCAATATATTGACTTAAAAAACCATTTATAATTTGATTTTCTTTTTTTAATGTAAATAAATTTAAATTATATTTTTCTTTTAATATTGATTTATATTTATTTATTATTTTATTTGTTAAATTTACTTTTAAAAAATTTTTTTTAACTTTAATTCCTCTGATTCCTCCATTAAAAATATCTTTTTTTATAAATTCTTTTTTTAAATAACAATCAATATTTTCAATTGGAAGTTCAAATCTTAAATCTGGTTTATCGGTTCCATAAGTGTTTATAGCTTGTTCATAAGTTAATGTTAAAAAAGGTGCAGATAAATTTTTATGCCAAATTTTTTGAAACAAATCAATCATTATATTTTCAATTAAATTCATAATATTTTTTTTTGTTAAAAAAGATGCTTCAATATCTATTTGTGTAAATTCAGGTTGTCTATCAGATCTTAAATCTTCATCACGAAAACAACGTGCTATTTGAAAATATCTTTCAAAACCAGATATCATATACAATTGTTTAAAAATTTGAGGAGATTGAGGCAAAGCATAAAATTTACCAGAGTAAAGTCTAGATGGAACTAAATAATCCCTTGCACCTTCTGGAGTTGATTTAGACAACAAAGGTGTTTCTAGTTCTAAAAAATCATTAATTAAAAGATTTTTACGAATAATTTGAGTAATATTATGTCTAATTATTAAAAATGATTTCATTTCGTTTCTTCTTAAATCTAAATAACGATATTTTAATCTTATTTCTTCTAAAGATTCAATAGAATTTTCATTAATACTAAAAGGTAGATTTTGAGCTTGAGATAATATAAATAATTCAGTTATTAAAACTTCAATATCATTTTTAATCGATGTTTTATTTTTATTAATACGTTCTATTACTAAACCTTTAATTTCGACAACAGTTTCTATTTTTAAACATAAAATTTGTTGATATTGAAAATGATCAGATTTTACAATTAATTGAATACTACCTGTAAAATCTCTTAAATTTAAAAAAATCATTTTCCCTAAAATTCTTTTATTTGATATCCAACCTTTTAAATAAACTTTTTCTCCTATATTTTTTAAATTTAAATCTTTATTATTATGTGTATATTTAATATTCATAAATTAAGTTCCTTTTTTAAATATTGAACCATTTCTAATTGAGATAACTTTTTTTGATTTTGACTAACAGTATTTTTTATAGAAATTTCATTATTTTTATCTTCTTTTTCTCCTAAAATTACAAAATATTTAGGATTATAATTTAAAGCTTTTTTTAATTGTTTTAAAAAAGGCAAAAAACGATAATTAATGTCAGTTTTAATACCAGCATTTCTTAATTGATTTACTAAAAATAAAGATTTTAAAAATAATTTAGATTCCAAAAATAAAAAATAAACATCTATTTGGTTATTATTATAATTTTGTAATAAATCATATTTTTTTAAAACCGAAATTAAACGTTCTGTTCCTAAAGCAAAACCAATACCTGGTGTTTTATTACCACCTAAAACTTCAACTAACCGTTCATAACAACCGCCTCCACCTAAACTATTTCGTTTTCCAGTAGAATCTGATTTTAAAATAATTTCAAAAACAGTATGATTATAATAATCTAATCCTCTTACTAAATGAGGACAAATTTGAAAATTAATTTTCATAAATTTTAAACCTTTAATTAAAGTATCAAAACGTTCTTTAGAAAAATCATTTAAATAATCTGTAATTAATGGTGCTGATTTTAAAAAATTTTTTTGTGAACAAGTTTTACAGTCTAAAATTCTCAAAGAATTTTTTTTTAATCTTTCTTTACATAAAGAACATAAAAAAATATCTTGATTTTTAATATATTCATTAAAAACTTGAATATATTTTTTATAAGAACTTTCATCACCTAAAGTATTAATAATAATTTTAAAATCCTTTAATCCTAAAAAAAGCAACATTTCTGAAACCATTACAATAACTTCTAAATCTAAAAAAGGGGTATTATCACCTAAAACTTCCACTCCTATTTGATGAAATTGACGATAACGACCTTTTTGCGGTCTTTCATAACGAAAAAAAGAACCTAAATAATAAAATTTATTTAAATTTTTATTAAAATCTAATTTATTTTCAATATAACTTCTAACAACTCCTGCAGTACCTTCCGGTCTTAAAGCTATAAATCTACCCTTTTTATCATAAAAATTATAAATTTCTTTATTAACCATATCAGAATAAGTTGCAGTTCGATTAAAAATTTCATTATATTCTATTATTGGAGTTCTAATTTCTTGATAATTATAACTTTCAAAAAAAAATTTAACTTTTTTTTCTAATTCCTGCCACTGTGATATTTCATTAAATAATAAATCATATGTACCTTTAGGTTTTTTTATAATCATAAATTCATTAAATTCCTTTTAATGTATTAAAGAATAAATTCTAATTATATTTTAAATTATATAATTTTATCTTAATTTTAAAATTTTTAATTAAAATATAAGTTCTCTTTTTAATAAATCATTGAATTATTCAAAAATATTTATATAAAATATATAAAATTATGAAATATAAAAAATAATATAACATAAAAAATTATAATTTAATTATATTATTTAAAATAATTAAAATAATTTTAAATTAAAATAAAATTTTTAATTATTTACCTTATTATTAGAAATACTTAAAAAAAATTAAAAATTAAATAAATAATAAAAAAACAAATAAATCAAAATTTAATATTTTATTAAATATAAATATTTTAAATTTGAACTATTTGTTTTTAAAATTATTTTTTAAATAATAATTATGAAAAAATTTTATTTTTATGATTTCAAATATTTTAATAATTTTTGTTTTTTTCTACTTTTTATAAATAAACCTCTTTTAGAATGATAATCATGAGGATGTTCTTTTAAATGATTATTATTTTTAATATCCTCATCTAAAAGAGCTATTTGGACTTCGGTTGAGCCAGTATCACCCTTAAAACGTTGGTGTTTTTCTATAATTTTTTTTTTTTGTTCTTTACTTAATGCCATAATTAAATCCTTTCATTTTTTTAAAAACTAATCTTTTAATATAATTATAATTTAATAAATTGTTCAATATCTAAAACAAAAGTAATTGAACCGCCTGTATTAATCTCATTAGATAAATTATAAAAAGCGCCAAATTGGTTTATAATATTATTTGGAATCATTTGAGTTTTTTTTTTAGAATAATCTTTAATTATTTTTAATATTTGTTCTACTTGACTTTCTTTTGCTCCTATAACAAAAGTAGAATTATTTTCTTTTAAAAAACCTCCTTTAGTGGCCAATCTAGTAATAAAAAAATTTTTTTTAATTAAATTATTTTGAATTTCACTAGCGTTTTCATAAGAAACAATTGATAAAATTAATTTCATTTTCTCTTTCATATGAATATTATACCTTAAATATAAATTTATTCATAATACTTATAAATATTTTAAATATAAATTTAAATTATTATTAAAAAAGGAGACAAAAAAATTTTAAAATATTATTTTATTACTTCTTATTTAATTTTTTGTTTTTTTATTGAATATTTTTATAATAAAAAAGAAAATAATAATAAAAATTATTCAAATGATAAAAATAACAAAGAAAAAATAATAATTTGGAATAATAAAAAAAAATTATCAGATTATTACTTTAATAACAATAAAATTTGGCAAAAAATTCAAAAAGAAATTCAATATTTAAAAAATACATTACAATTATTTTTATCAAAATATGAAAAAAACATTGATATTTTCCCAAATAAATTAAAAACCGAAATAGAACAAATATTTATTCAAAACTGGAATAAAATAGAAAAAATCCACATATTTTTAAATACTTCAGAATTATATACATTAAAAAATATAACAATAAAATTAAATTTTGAAATAAAAGAATTATTAGAAAAAAAATATAAAGATGGTAATTTAATAAAATTAAAAGTTAATTTTATAAATTTAAATAATATTTATGAAAAAGTTTTAGAAAATAAATTAGAAGAAACAAAAACAGAAGCATGGGAAATAATTAATAAAATTGAAAAAAAAATAAAATTAAAAAATAATGAAATAACTAAAGATGAAAAACAAAAAGCTAATATTTTAATTCAAAATTTAAAAAAAATATTAGAAACATCAAATATTCCTAAAATTAAACTTAAAATTAATCATTTATGGATTTTTGAACAAGAAATATTAATATTATTACAAGAAATTGAAGAAGCTAAAAATACAGCTATTTTAAATATTAAAAATAGTAATAAATATTTAAATTTATTTGAAAATGAATTTTCTTCGTATCAAAAAAATTTAATCAAAAATCAAATAAAAGAATTAGAATATATCATAAAACAAAAGAAAATACCACCATTAAAAATAGACCAAAAAACACTTAAATTAACAAAAACATTAGAACAAGTAATAAATAATCAAAATATTAATATATTAACTAAAAATCAAAAAATATCAAACATAAAAAAAAAATATTTTTTTAAAAATAATAAAAAAATCAATAATAAATCAACCAAAAATTATTTTTATTTTTTTACTATTTTAATTATTATTAATATTATCTTAATTATTATAATTAAAATTAGGATTATTAAATAAAAAAATATAATAAAAAATGACTTATTAAAAATAAGTCATTTTTTATTATATTTAAAATAATCATTTGTAATTAAAATAATTTAAATATTTGTTATTTTATATTTATTGCTCTATAATATTCTTTCTACAAAACTATTAACCGTAAACAAAATAATAGGTTTAAAAAATTTTATAATATAACCAGATATTAAAGACTTATCACTTACAACATCTATTAATTTATTTACCAAATCATTAACTAAATTAATTATGGATTTTTTAACTTTTACATTTAAATTAATTGTTGGTTTTAAATTTGATGATTTATTTACTTCTTCAATAACTTTATTTATATTTTCTCTTTGATATTTAAAATTATCATCATATCTATCTTGATATTTAAAAACTTCAGCTTTAATATAAACTTGAAATAAAGAAAAACAAACTAAAACAAATATAAATAAAATTTTAAATAAATTAATTAATAAAAAATTTTTTTTTGGCGAAACATTCATCATTTATATTTCACCTCCTTCTTTACTAATCAACATAATTATAACATTTATTATATTAAAAATAAATATTTTTTAAAATTATTTTATCTAATCCTGAAAAACAAAAAATACATAAATAATTAATTTGTAAACAAAAAACTAAAAAAGTTAAAAACAAATATAGTGTTAAAAATAAATATTGTTTAAATATCTTATTTTGTTTAAATTTTAACATCATATTTTTTAATAAAACATTAATTTTTGTAAAAAAAGATAATTCATTAGGCAAAAAATTTAAATCATTGTTTACACTAATTAATCTTCCCTTATGATCAAAAAAAAAACAAAAATTATTTAATTTATTTTCAAAAAATTTTTTCATTTTAGGTTGTTCAAAAGGTAAATCTAAAATAATAATATTGTTTTTTTCAAAATTATCATTTAAATTATAAAAAGATAAATTACTTTTTATTAAATATGAAGAAAAATTTTTATTATCAAAACTATTAACTAAATATATATTTTCACCTAACATTAATTCACCATTATTAATAGAAACATTAGAATAGTCATTTTTAGAATTAAATTTAATTAAACCTAAAAGATTCTTATTATCTTGAGTAAAAAAATAATTATCAAAATAACCCGTTTCTTCAAAAAAATCATTATTAATTTTTAATTTTAATTTTAATTTTGAAGATAAAAAATATTTTAATTTTTGTAAATTTTTATTATATTCAGAATCAATATATTTTTTAGTCAGAATAGAATAAACAAAATAAGTTTCTTTATTTAATGTATTTACTTTCTTTTTATCAATAATAATACCTATTTCATCACCATAATTTTCAAATAAAACTAAACTATTAATAATATTTTGGCTTATCTTTTGTTGTGAAAATTCTTTTTCCAATTGTATATCTTTAACAATATCATTTTGAACATTTTTAGATAAATTAGAATTATTTTTATTAAAAATGTTTTCTAAAATAAAAAATACTTTATCTTCAAAATGATCATTTAATGAAAAAATATGTGTATTTCTAGAAATAAATGAAGTTTTAAAATTAGTTTTTTCTGTAATAATTTTATATTTAAATTTTTCTTTATTTTTACTATCAAAAAAAATATTTAATTGTTCTATTTTTGGATCATATTCAATAAAATTAGATGTTTCATTAAAACCTTGAATAGTAAATTTAACTAAATTATTATGATTCAAAATATTATGATATTGAGGAAAAAGTAACTCTTGTATATTAGCTGCAATAATATTTTCTAAAGAAATACATAATTTTTCTTCAATATTATTTGCTATATTATTTTTAAAATTAATAATTTTTTTTTTAGTATCTAAAATTATATTAGGATCTTTAGGATTTAAAAATGCTATTTTATCATTATTGTAAGATTTTAAATTCATAATATTTTCGATTTGTGGTTTAATATAATTTATATTAATAGCTTGCGATAAATTATTCGGTTTACTAGAAGATTTATTAATACCAATTAAAGAACCTTTATAATCAAAAAGAGGACTACCACTATTTCCAGGTTCTATAGTTATATCAAAAATAATTTCCTTTTCCAAAAAAGATGAAATAACTCCTTTTTTTAATAAATTAAAAAAAGTTTTATATTCATTTTCATTATTATAAATTTTTTGTATTTGTGAACAAAGAACATAAACAGAACTACCTATTAAAAAATCATTTGATAAATTTTTACTAAAATCAAGATTATCAATAATTTCATTAATATTTCTTAATTTTTTTAAAGAATTATTTCGATATCTAAACTTTAAAACTGCTAAATCATCATATTCATGATTATTATCAATATAAAAATGTATATTAGCTTCGATTTCGGAAGAAAAAAATTTATTTTTAATATAAAAAATTTTATTTTTAACATTTTGTTCATTTTCATTATCCATATCAATAACAACATGTCGATTTGTTAAAACATAATATTCATATTCTGTATCTTTTATTTTTTGATATTTAAAAATAATACCAGAACCTAAAACACTAATTCTATCATCATTTACACTATTCATATAATTAACAGCAACAGTAATTTTAGATAAATCAGGTTCTTTAGACAAAAAAAAATCTTTTTTATTAATAAAAGAATTATTTAAATCATTATTATTGTTAGTTTTAATATCTGATGATTTATTAATATTTAAAATTAAATTTTTAGGTAATAAATTCAAAATTAAATCTACATTAAAAACTGAATTTAAAAATTTAAAATGTTGATTATCTTTTTCTGAAAATATTTTTTTTTGAAAACCCACGAAATCGCCTTTTTGATTAAAAAAAAATTTATTTTCTTTACCTTTTGTATAAACATAAAAAATAAATTCTGAATTATCCTTATTATTTTCCGAAAAGCTAATTATTCCTTCTTTATATAAAATATTTTTTGAAACATTATCTTTTGAAAAAGAATACAATATCTCACCTTTTTCATAAGTATTTTTTTTTAATTCAAAACAATTATATTTTTTTTGAGAAATAAAAGAATAAAGATAAATACCAAAATAATTTAAAGTATATGTTATTATTTCTTTAAAATTTTCATCATTAATTTTATCAAATGAAATTAAATAATATTCAAAATTGTCTATTTTATCGTTAAATTTCAATTTTTTTTTACCAAAGATTAAACTTAAAGGATAATTTTCAATACTTAATAAATCTTTTTTTATAGTTTCTAATTTATCAGACTTTTGTTGATTAAAACTTAAATAATTTTGATCTATATAATTTTGTTCTTCATATTTTTGTTTTACTATTGAGAAAAAATAATATTTTGTAATAATAATATAAAAAAATAATAAAAATAATAAATTAATAAAAAATAAATAATTTAAATTAATTTTTTTATAATTTTTATTCATCCGAAAAACTTTCTATATTAAATTTTATAAATAATTAAGATTATAAAAACATTAAAAATTTAAATTATTTAAAAATTAATTTTTAAAATAAAATTATAAACTTAAAAATATTTTTATTAATAAAAAATAAATAACTTAGAATAAAATTATAATTAACAAAAAAAATTGCAATTATAATATTATTATAGCATTAAAATATTGATTAAAATAAATTTTTTAATTCCTATCAAAAAAAATGAAAAAAATAATATCAACATAATTTATAAAACTTAATTTATAATAATTATATTAAAATAAAATTTCAAAAATATCAAAAAAGGGATTTTATTTTAATATTAATAATAAAGTAATTCAAATTTTTTTTGGTAAAAAATAAATAAAATATATTTTAAAAAATAGTTAAAAAAATTAATTAAATTATATATAATATTATAAAATTCAAATAAATAATTTAAAATAAAAAAAATTAAATAAAAAAATATTCAATTAGTATAAAATTAAAAATTGTCAATATATTAACTTAAAAATTAACTCGTAAAAAACTTAAAAATAATCTGTTAAAAATTCAAAATTTTTAAAAGTAAAAAATAATTTTTTTCTAAATATTAAATTAAAAAATTAAAAAATTTTCTGAGTTTAAAATTTTTAATTTAATATTTAGAAATATAAAAATATTTTATTTATATTAACTTTTTTAAATTAAGTTTTATTTTTAATTATTACTAAAAAAATTTAAATAAAAAAATATATTATTTATTTATAATTAAAAAAATAATAGAAAGGTAAAATTTTATAAAATGAGAATAATACCACATGAATTATATAAATACAGTCCTGATATTTCATTATGCGCATTAAGAAAAGAATTTGGAATGCATGATTATTATTTAAATATGAATATTCGTAATCAAGGAATGCAACCTTTTTTAGATCTAGGAAGAGTTTATTTTAATTTATTAATCAAAAAATGGACAAAAGAAATGAAAAAACGTAAACATTATATAAATACTTTTCATTTATATTATTCTCAAAAAGTAATTACAAAAACAATTTCAACAGATTTTTTTTTAATTTTAGAATGTTGTATTCAGTGGGATATAAAAGATTTTAAACCTTATAAAATAAATTTATCTTGGTATCAAATAGTAATTAAAATTTTAAAAAAAAATAAAAAAACAATAAATAATCTTAATTTAAAAAATTATCAAAAACTACTTAATTGGTATAAAAAATTTTTTACGAAAATAAATAAAAATGGAAAATTAAAACCTTATAAACTAAATATTTTAAAAGTAATTTTATTTTTTTCTGAATTTTTGAAAAATAATAAAATTTAAATATAAAATAATATCAATAATAAATAAAATAATAAAAAATGTTTTTTTCTAATTAATTATGATAATTTTTTTTTTTTTTTTTTTTTTTTTGAAATTTTTTTTTATAAAACAAAAAAAATAAAATATAAACCTTTAATAAAACTTAAATAATAAACTTTTTTTATAAAAAAATATTTCTTTATTAATGATGATATTTAAAAAATATAAATATTGATCATTAAAAAATTTAAATTAAATTTTTTAATAAATATAAAAAAACTTTTATTTTAAAATTCAAAACAAAATATTACAGTTTTGAATTTTTTGGTAGTATCAAAAAGCAATAAATTTATTAATGAATTTAAAATTTATGGAAAAAATTTATATGTTTTTAAAAATCTATCAACTATTTGACATAATTATAATATAAAAAACCAGATTAAAACTTATAGAGAATGTAATAAAAATAAAAAAGATATCTATTTTAATATTAAATTAACAATTCAATATTAATAACAATTAGTAAATAATTTTTTTATGATATAATTACTTTAAATAAATTTCAATAGGAGGGGAAAGTAAATATTATAAAAAATAAAAAATAATGCAAATGTGAAATCAATATTTTTGATGTTACTAGAATATATAATTAAAACAAATACCAAGATTAAAATTGAAAATTAAATAAATTAAATTATTATTATTTTTATATAAAACACTCAAAAAAATAATAATAATTTAAAATTATTAAATTTTTCAATAAAAAGATTTATCATTAAATTTTAAACAAATAAAATTATTAATTATATAATTCGCAAAAAATATAGTAAATTACTAACCGTAAAATTCAACTTGAAAAAACATCAAAAAGCCTTGCGAAGTGGTTTCAGAAAAATTTAAGAATTCATCATAAAAAAAAATAAAATAAAAGAGTGGGAAAAATGTATCAAATTCAAATTATGAATACAAATTTGGATAAATGTAAATTAAGTACAGTACAATTAGTTTTAATTATTTTTATAAGTATTTTTACTATGGGTATAGGATGGTTTTTGGTTTATCCTTTTTTTAAAGCTTGTGCTTTTAATCGTGACATTAATTTACAAATTTCCATAAAAAAATATTTTTTTCAAGAAATAAATAATTTACAAAATAAAATTCAAGAAATGCAAAAAAATATTAATTTAAAAGAAGAAAATTTATGATATATCAAAAAAGTAATCAAAAAAACAAAAAATCTTTATTCACATTAGGAAGAACACAAATAATTATTTTATGTATATTAACAATTATTTATATTATAAGTATAGCAAATACTTTCTTAAATTTACATCAAGATAATGAGAATTTTACTGCTATTGTTTATAAGTTAATGGATAGGTTTTTATTTAATTTTTTATTTAGTCTTTTATATATTTATTTTTGGGAAGTTGTTTATAATGGAAGCATCATATTTAAAAAAAATCAATATTCAATTATGCAACTAGAAAATGAAAAACAAAAATTATATGAAAATATAAAAAATTTAGAACAAAAAGAAATTTTATTATCATTAAAACAAAACAAAAAATAATAATAAAAATGCACTATTTATTTTAAATAAATAGTGCATTTTTTTAAATTATATTTTTATTTATTAAAAATAAATTTTATTATTTTTTTTAAAAAAATTGTAAATTGTTTATGACATATATATAATTCTAAAAAAAATACTGTAAATAATAAACATAATAGGACCTACAATTCTAGTTGCAATCATAGAAAATGGTAATAAATATTCTCTATGACTTACAGACATTACTCCAACATTACCAGTACCACCAATACTATATCCAGAAATTCCAGATGCTAAAGATGCTTCTAATTCGTAAAAACCAAATTTTTTAGCAAGAATAAATGTTATCAAAATACTAATTAATAAAGCACAAATAACTATTAATAACATTTTATAATCTGTTATACATTCTAACAATTTTTTAAAATCAGTAGTAAGTCCTAAACCAGTCAAAACAGGAATAGTAAAAATAGTACTCATTAATTTACCAGTTTGTTCAACATAATTTTGATTTTCAATAGATATTAGATTAAATATTTTAACAATTAATAAAATAATAATAACATAAACCATTGCATCTAATTGCAAAATTGTTATTTTACTACTAATTAATTGATTAATTATAATTCCTAAAGAATAAAAACCAAGAATAATTAATAATCCTATACCTATATTTTGATATTCTAAAGGTGTATTTGATTTTAAATTATTTTCGATATAAATTGTATTTTTTGTTAAATTTCCTTTACCACTAAATTTAGTTTTATCAAATAAAAAATATAAAATTCCAGCAAATATAATACTTAAAATTCGAGTTAAAAGTAGTGGTGGTAATAAATAACTTCTTATTTCACTTGATGTTATTGAAGGAAAAGCTTCTTTGAAAATTCCATTTGAAAAACCATTAATTCCTAAATTTGTACCCCCATTAGTTAAAGGAAGACAAATGTAAAAAATAGAATCTAATAAAGAATTTTTAGAATATTTTGAAAATATACTAGGACATCGGTAATTCAATAAATAACCTATAAAAGATGTTAAAATAATAGAAAAAAAAATAACAATTAAAGTCAAAGGAATAAATCTTGAAATAGATTTTTTTAATAATTCTCTATCAACACTTAAAATACTGCCTGAAATTACAATAGTTATGAAAAACTGAGAGAAATTAATACCAACATTAGGTAACTCATTGACTAATTTATTATTAGTAACTTTATTAAAAAAAAGTTTATCAAAAAAAACAGCTACTTTTTCAGGTATAATTCCTTGATATACTAAAAAAGACGGTACTATAATACAAAGTAAAAAACTTAATCCAAATTTATTTAAAACTGGAATATTTTTACCAATAAAATTTAAAGAAATTCCTATCACCATACAAATAAATAAAGGTGTTAATAAAGGATGCCATAATTTAAATATTAAATCAGGGTTTTTATAAATATAAAATATATTAATAATCATTGTAATAATAAAAATTAGAAACATAAAAATATTAATACCAAAAATTTTTATGTTTTTATTTTTTTGCATATTATAAAAAAACCGCCTTAAAAATAAATTTTACTTTTTAACAATACAATATTATAATAACAAATTATTATCATAAAATATTTGATTTTTAATTAAAATAAAAAAATTTTATTCTAATAATTTTAGTTAATAATACACTACTTGTATTTATAATTAAAAAATAAAAAATTTAAATCTAGATATATTTAATAACTACAAATATTAATTTAAATTAATTATCATAAAAATAAAAAAAAGTTATTTATCCTAAAATAGAATTAATAACTTTATTGGTAATTATATTTAAAATATTTTTGGAAATTAATAAATATTAATAATTTATATAAAAATATAAGTATAATAGTATTTTTATATCAAAACTAAAAATTAAAAAGTTTTTTTACATTTTTAGTAGTTTGTTTTGATACTTCTTGTAAAGAAATGTTTCTTAATTTTGCAATTTTTTCAGCAATTATTTTAATATTTGCCGGTTCGTTTCTTTGTTTATTGAAAGGAATAGGTGTTAAATAAGGACAATCTGTTTCTAAGATAATTTTTTCTAAAGGAATTGTTTTTGCAATTTCATGAGTAATTATAGATTGTTTATAAGTAACAATACCACCAATACCAATATAAAAACCTAACTCTAAAGCTTTTTTTGATTCTTTTAAATTAGAAACTAAACAATGAAAAACCCCTGTGATTTTTTCTTTATATGGTTGTAACATTTCGTAAACTTCTAAAAAAGCATCTCTAGCATGCAAAATCAAGGGTAATTTATACTTTAATGCTAATTCAATATGAATTTTAAAAATATTTTTTTGTTCTAATAAATTGTCTTTTCTATGGTGTAAATCTAAACCAGTTTCACCTATAGCTATAACTTGAGAATGTTTTAAATATTTTTCTAATTTTTTAGGATCTTCATTTTGATAATAACAAGGGTGAATGCCTATAGTTGCTTTAACATTATCAAATTTTTCAGCTATTTCAATTGATTTTTGATTACTTTTTTCATCCATACCAACAACAATAATTTTTTGAACATCATTTTTTAAAGCTCTTGCAATTACATATTCTAAATCATTATCATAATCTGATTGATTTAAGTGAGCATGAGTATCTATTAACATTTTATTTTATAACCTTTTTTTAATTTAATTTTTTTGATAAATTTTTAAAAAAATAAATATTTTCATATTATTTAAAAGTTAAGAAACAAAATATTAATTTTTTTTAAATTAGTGTAATATTTTATTTATATTTAAAATTATTTTTTATAAATCTATATTATTTTTTAATATTACATTAAATAAAAAAATTATAAATAATAAATATAATATATTTTTACATATGTATAGGTTTATCTATAGCTCCTAAATAAGTTTCAAATATTATTTCAGATAAAGTTGGATGAGGGTGAATAGCATTAACTAATTCATAAGCAGTTCCCTCTAACTCCATAGCAACAGAAATTTCACTAATTAACTCAGTAGCATTATAAGCATAAATATGCATACCTATAATTTCTAAACTTTGTTTGTCAACTATAAGTTTAGCAAAACCTTCTGTTTCACCATCGGCCAAAGATTTCCCTATAGAAGTTACAGGTAATTTAGATATTTTATAATCCATACCTTTTAGTTTAGCTTCTTGTTCTGTTAACCCAATTGTAGCAATTTCTGGAAAAGAATAAACACAAGAAGGAATACGATTATAATTTATTCCATTTAAGTTTTCTTCTTTACCTAAAGCATGATTTGCTGCAATTATACCTTCATGACTAGCTACATGTGCTAACATATATTTACCATTAACATCTCCAACAGCATAAACATCAGGTAAAGACGTTCTTAAAAAATTATCAGTTACTATAGAATTTTTTTCAATATTTAAGTTAAGTTTTTCTAAACCTGATAAATTTGGTTTAAAACCTGTAGCTATTAGAATAGTATCAGATATTAATTCTCTATTTTGGTTGTTATATGAATAAAAAATTTTATTATCTTTTATAGACATTACTTCTACATTATTTAAAACTTCTATACCGTCATTTTTTATTTTTTTATAACAACCCTCAATAATATCTTGATCCATGTTATTTAAAATATTAGATTGTCTTTCTAAAATAATAATTTCAGAACCAAAAGCTTTAAAAATAGTGGCAAATTCAATAGCAATTACTCCACCACCAATAATAACCATTTTTTTAGGTAATTCTTCTAATTCTAATAATTCTTTACTAGTTTTAACAATGCCTTTTTCAAAAGATTCTTTAAGACCTTCAATTGGAGGTATAAAAGTACTTGCTCCAGTAGATATAATTATTTTTTTAGTATTAATTAATAAATCATTTCCAATTTTAACTATTTTAGAAGTTAAAGCTTCTCCAAAACCATAATATAAATCAACTTTATTTTTTTTTAACAAAAATTCTACGCCATTGTTTAATTTTTTAACAACTTTATTTTTTCGTAATAAAATGTCTTTCCAATTAAAACTTACATCACCTTGAATTTTTAATCCATAATAAGAAGATTTTTTTATTTCTTTAAAAACTTTAGCACTTTTAAAATAAGTTTTAGTAGGTATACAACCATAATTAAGACAAACACCACCAATTTTGTGGTTCTCTACTAATGCTACTTTTGCGCCTAACTGACTGGCTTTTATAGCTGCTACATAACCACCAGGGCCACCACCAATAACTACAATATCATAATTTTTCATATTTTAATAACATCCTTTAAAAAATAATAAAAATTAAGAAAGATTATTTAAAATTTCTTTAAATCTTTTTAAAAATCTTCCTCCATCTGCACCATCAATAATTCTATGATCAATAGTTAAAGATAAAGGTAACATATTAGCAATTATTATCTTTTCTTGTTCAACTATTGGTTTTTTAATTATTTTACCAATACCTAAAATTGCTGTTTCTGGATAATTGATAATAGGAGTTCCATAAGTTAAATCAATAGCTCCAAAATTGGTAATTGTAAAAGTACCATTTTTTAATTTTTCTATAGAAACTTTTCTTTCTCTTGTTTCTTTAGCAATTATTTCTAATTCTTTTGCTAATTCTAAAATATTCATTTTGTTAGCATTTTTAATATTAGGGACTATCAAACCATTTTCAGTATCAACAGCAATTCCTAAATTAATATTTTTCTTAATAATAATTTCATCTTTAATTTCATTAAAACTAGAATTAAAAATTGGGAATTCTTTTAAAACAAGAATAATTGCCTTCATAATAAAAGCCATATAAGTTAATTTAATATTTTTATAATCTGCTTCAGATTTTAATTTTTTTCTAAATGATACTAAATTATCAATATTTATTTCATTTAATAAAGTAGTAGGAACAATAAAATTTTTTGAAATTTTCATTTGTTCTGAAATAGATTTTCTTAAACGAGAAATTTTAATAACTTCAACATCAGAACTACTAAAATCAAAATTATTTAATGAATGTGATTCTTCTATATTTTGTTTTTGTGTTGATAAATTTGAAAATTTTAAATTTTCATTTTGATATTTTTCAACATCTTCTTTTAAGATTTTACCATTTATTCCACTACCATTAACATTATTTAAATCTATTCCTAACTTCTTAGCCATAGAACGTACTAAAGGTGTTGTTAAAATTTTTTCTTTATTTGAATTAATTTTGTTTAAATCATGATTATCACTAAATGTTTCTATGATTTGAGAAGAATTTTCTAAATCACCCACTACTCCTGCATCATCTTCTTTATCTTTGTGTTTTAATTCATTTTCATCAGATAATTTATTATTATTTAAATTAGTTTTTTCATTAATTTCATCACTTATTACAGCTACCATATCACCAACATGAATTGTTTCGCCTTCTTTAACACCTAATTTAGTAATAAAACCGTTAATTGGAGCTGGTAAATCTGCATTTACTTTATCTGTCTCAACAGTAGCTAAAATATCACCTTCTTTAACTTTATCACCAACTTTAAAATATACTTTTAAAACAGTTCCTTCGTCAATACCTTCGCCAATATCAGCAAATTTTAATTCAAACATATTTTTATTTTATCTCCTGAATTTATTTTTAATTTTTTAAACTTCACAAAAAACTTTTTTAATTGCTTCGGCAATACGATTAGGATTTAAAAATTGATGTTTTTCACCTCTAGCTAAAGGAAAAATAATATCATGACCTGTAACTCTAGATGGAGCAGCTTGTAAATATTCAAAAGCTTTTTCATTAACTAAAGTAATTAATTCACCTGCCGGACCATAAGTTTTACAAGCTTCATGTGCTACTAAAAATCTACCAGTTTTTTTAACTGATTGAATAATAGTTTCTCGGTCAATTGGATTTATAGTGCGTAAATCAATTAATTCTATAGAAATATTTTCTTGTTCCAATAATTTAATAGCTGATTCTACTTCTCTAACTATAGAACCCCAGGCTACAATAGTAATATCATCACCTGGTTTCACTATTTTAGCTTTACCAATCGGTATTTCGTAATATTCTTTTGGAACTTCTTGTTTTCCTGAACGATAAATTTTTTTTGGTTCAAAATAAATTACAGGATCTGGATCTTTAACAGCAGATAATAATAAACCTTTAGCATCATAAGGAGTTGAAGGAAAAACTATTTTTAATCCTGGAATAGAACCATAAATAGTTTCTAAGGACTCAGAATGATGTTCTAATGCTTTAATACCACCACCAACAGGTATTCTTAAAACCATAGGAACAGTTCTAGTTCCACGCGTACGATTTCTCATTCTAGCGGCATGAGAAAATAAATCTTGTAAACCAACATAAGAAAAACCATCAAATTGTATTTCTGCAATAGGTATTAAACCATTAATTGACATACCTATAGAACTACCAACAATAGAAGATTCAGATATTGGTGTGTCAAAAACACGTTCTTTACCATATTTATTTTGTAATCCAGCAGTTACTCTAAAAACACCACCTAATTTAGCTACATCTTGACCAAAAACAACAGTTTTAGGATTATTCTCTAAACAAATGTCTAAAGCATTATTTATAGATTCTAATAAATTCATCAAAGCCATTATTTTTTATCTCCTTTTGATAAGAAAGATACATATTCTTCATATTGTTCTTTTAATTGTGGCGTCATTTCTTCATAAACATTTTCAAAAACTTCAATCGGTTCTACTTTATCACCATCAATAGAAATTTCTTGATGTACTTTTGCTACATAATTATTTGTTTCAACTGCTATTTTTTTAATATCTTTTTCTTCTAAAACTTTTTTCCATAATAAATATTTTTCAAAACGTAAAATTGGATCTTTTTTTTTCCATGATAATTCTTCTTCTTCTGTACGATATAACTTAGTATTATCATTAGTTGTATGAGCCCCCATACGATAAGTATAAAATTCAATTAAAAAAGAACCTTCACCTTTTCTAGCTCTTTCAACAGCTTCTTTAACTGCTGAATAAACAGCTAAAACATCATTACCATCAACTTGAATACCTGGAATTCCAAAAGCATAACATTTTTGAGCTAAAGTTTCTGCATTTGAAGCAATTTTTCTTGGTGTTGAAATAGCATATTGATTATTTTGAATTAAAACTATTAAAGGTGCTTTAAAAGTAGAAGCATAATTTAAACCTGCAAAAAACTCTTCATGAGATGTTCCACCGTCACCAATAGTAGCAATAACAACTTCATTTTTTTTTTGTATTTTACTTGCTAAAGCTAACCCAGCTCCCATATTAATACCAGAACCGATAATAATATTTACTGGTAAAATACGAGTTTCTGGATCCATTTTTGAACCTTTTTCATTTCCGTACCAATATAAAAAAATATTTTTTAACGGAACACCTTTATATAAATAAAAACCTATATCACGAAAATAAGGAGAAACCCAATCTTGTTTTTCTAAAGTTGCTGCTGAAGCAACTTGACAAGCTTCTTGTCCAATGTTTAAAACATAAGTCAACATTCTTCCTTGTCTTTGATATTCAAAAGCTTTTATATCTGAAATTCTTTCTAATATCATTGTTTTATAAATTTTTAATAATATTTCATTAGATATTTTAGGTTCTAACTCTGATTTAGTTAAATTACCTTCTTCATCTAAAATTTGTAATCTTTTTTTTTTTAAAGGTTCATATTGTTCAAATAACATTTAAAACTCCTCAACTTTTTTAAATTTAATTTTTAAATTTTAAAACTTAAAAAAAACAATAATTATTTAATTTTGTCTATTTCTATTTTATTTAGCACTTATTTTATGATATCATTATTTTAAAAAAATAAAATATATTTTAATTTTTTTTAATTTAATATAATAATATTTTAATAATAAAAAATACGTTTTTAAAATAACAACTATAATTTTACTTTTATTTTATAATTTGTCAAAAACAATAATTATTTTACATATTATTATTATAAAATAATAATCTTTTTATATTATGTTTTATATCTTTAAATTATGATAAATTATAATCATATAAATTCATTTTAATACTATTTTTAAGATAGATAAAATAAATAATTTTTTTCATAATATATAAAAAATTATTTATTTTTATAAAATTATAAAGTACAAAAAAAAAAAAATACTAAAATTTATTATTTTATATTTATATAAACAATATTGGAGATAGTATACTAATTTATAATATTATTTTATATAAGAGCAAAATTTTTTAAATTTTGTTAATTCTTTGTTAATTCAATATTTTTTTAATTAATTATTTAAAAATTAAAATTTTCACTTTTTTTATTCTTTAATAATTATAATTTACAATATTTTTTTAAATAATTAAAAATAAAATAATAAAATAAAATATATTTAAATTATAATTAGTTCAATGTCAAAAATAATATTAATAAAATTTAATATTTTTTTAAAAATTATTTTATAGTCAGTTTAGTTTATTAATATAATAACGATAAATTTTAATTAATTAAAGTATTTAAAAATAAATTTAATAAATGGGGGGTATATGATTAAATTAGAAAATATTTCAAAAACTTTTTACATTAAAAAAAAACCTTTTAAAATATTAAAAAAAATTAATTTAAAAGTTAAAAAAAACGAAATTTTTGGATTAATAGGAAATACAGGTTGTGGAAAAACTACTTTATTAAGAATTATGAGTGGTTTCATCCAACCAGATGAAAATAATATTATAAGAAAATTTGATCATTTAGAAAGCTCAATGATTTTCCAAAATTTTAATCTTTTAAATAATTTAAATGTTTTTGAAAATGCAGCTTTACCTTTAAAGTTAAGAAATTTTTCTAAAAAAAAAATTATTTCTAGAATAAATTATTTATTGGAATATTTTAAATTAAAAAAATTTAAAAAAGCTTATCCTAATCAAATTTCTGGTGGTCAAAAACAAAAAATATCTATAATTAGAGCTTTATCAATATATCCAAAAATTATTTTTTGTGACGAACCAACTTCAAGTTTAGATAGTTATTCTAGTTATGAAATTTTAAAATTAATTAAAGAAATTAATAATAATTTTAAAACTACTATTGTTTTAGTTTCACATGACATTTCTATTATTAAAAATTTATGCCATAGAGTTGCTATTTTAGAAAAAGGGGAAATAATAAAAGAAATAATTTTAAAAAATAAATTTGAAAATTTAAAATTTATTTCTTATGAACAAGCATTAAATAATTTTTAAAAAAATTATAAAATAATAAGCAAAATTTTATCAAGATAATATGCTTTAATTAATTTCAAAATTTTAAATTAAATTATATAAAAAAATAAAATTTATTTAATAAATAATATTAAAAAAATAATTTTAAATTTTAATTTTTTTATATCTAATTTTATTTTTAATAAAATCTCAAATAATTATGTAACACTTTTTCAAATTTTAAAAAATATTTATATAAATTTAACAAATATTAGTATATTAATATTTATTATTTATTTTTAAAAAACTAAAATTTAATGTATAATTATTTTAATTAAAAGAATGATTTTTTTTAAATTTTTTGAATTTTTATTTTAAATAAATTTTAATTTTTAGGAGAATTTTTATATGATAGTTTTTTTGAAAGATTTATTTAAAAATCCATCATTTTATGAAAATAAAAAAATTTTTTTAAAAGGTTGGATTAGAAATTGTCGTTATCAAAAAAAATTATTTTTTATTGATTTTAATGATGGAACATTTATTACTGATTTGCAAATTGTTTGCAAAAAAGATAAAATTTTTTTTCTTGAAAAAATTAAAAAAAATCTACAAATAGGAGCATCTATAGAAATTGAAGGTTTTTTAATTAAAAATTTTAAAATAAATAATATTTTTGAATTAGAAGCGGAAAAAATTAATATTTTAGGTTATAGTTCTTTTGAATATTCAATTCAACCTAAAAATCATTCAAAAGCTTTTTTAAGAAAAATCCCTCATTTAAGATTAAGAACTAAACTTTTTGGTTCTATTTTTCGTATTAGAAGTGCTGTTTTTTTAGCTATACATGAATTTTTTAAAAATGAAGGTTTTTTATTAACTAATACCCCTATTATTACTGTTAATGATGGTGAAGGAGCGGGTGAATTATTTCAAATTACTACTTTTGATTTAGAAAAATTAGTTTTAACAAAAGATAAAAAAATCGATTATACTAAAGATTTTTTCGGAAAAAAAACTTTTTTAAGTGTAACTGGTCAATTAGAATTAGAAGCTTTAGCAACATCTTTAAATAAAGTTTATAGTTTTGGTCCTATTTTTAGAGCTGATAAATCTAATACTATTAAACATGTTGCAGAATTTTGGATGCTAGAAGTTGAAATGGCTTTTTCTAATTTAGAAAAAAATATGGAAATTATTGAAAAAATGTTAAAAAAAATAGTTAAATCTTGTTTATTAACAAATAAAAATGATTTTGAATTTTTAGAAATCAATGAATCTCCTGGTTTAATTAAAAAATTAAATGAATTTGTTGAATTAAAATCATTCCCAAAAATTAAATATAAAGAAGCTATGGAAATTTTAATCAAAAGCGGTATTGATTTTGAATTTAAACCTTTTCACGGTAGTGATTTTTATACTGAACATGAAAAATATTTAACTGAAATTTATTTTAAAAGTCCTGTTTTTATTATTGATTGGCCGAAAGAAATAAAAGCTTTTTATATGAAAATTAACCCAGATGGAAAAACAGTTGCTTGTGTAGATCTTTTAGTTCCTTTTGTTGGCGAATTAATTGGTGGTTCACAAAGAGAAGAAAATTTAGAAATTTTAAAAAATAGAATGAAAGAATTAAATATTTCTTCAGAAAATTTAGAATGGTATTTAGATTTACGTCGTTTTGGTAGTTGTATACATTCTGGATTTGGTTTAGGATTTGAAAGATTATTAATTTATTTAACTGGAATTGAAAATATTAGAGATGTTATTGCTTTTCCTATTAGTAATAAAAGTATTAATTTTTAATTGTGAAATTTATTTTTTAATTATTAATTATTTTAATAATTTAATTAAAGTTAAGGTAAAATATATTCATGAGTATTATATTAAAAAAAGTTTCTAAAAATTTTATTGATTCAAAAAAAAAAATAAATTACGCTGTTGACAATATTGAAATGAATATTGAAAAAGGTAGTTTAGTAACTATTTTAGGACCTTCTGGTTGTGGAAAATCTACTACTCTTTTTATGATTGCCGGATTAACTAGTGTAAGTTCTGGAAAAATATTTTTCGATGAAAAAGATGTTACTAATTTATCGCCAGAAAAAAGAGGTGTAGGATTAGTTTTTCAAAATTATTCTTTATATCCTCATATGACAGCTCGTCAAAATATTATGTTTCCTTTAGAAAATTTAAAAAAAACTAAAGATTATATTAAACAAAAAATACAAGAAATTTCTAAATTATTAAAAATTGAAGAACAATTAGATAAGAAACCTTCTGAACTATCAGGTGGACAACAACAAAGAATAGCAATTGCTAGGGCATTAATAAAAGAACCAAAAGTTTTATTAATGGATGAACCTTTTTCAAATTTAGATGCAAAATTTAGGGTAGTTATGAGAGAAGAAATAAGAAGAATACAAAGAAAAACAGGTATTACTATTATTTTAGTAACTCATGATCAAGAAGAAGCAATGAGTATTAGTGATGAAATTTATTTAATTAATCAAGGTAAAATTCAACAAAAGGGTATTCCGCAAAAAGTTTATATGCAACCTAAAAATTTATTTGTAGCAGAATTTTTAGGTATTCCCGCTATTTCTATTTTTAATGGCGAAATTAATAATGGTCAAATTAAAATTGGTGAAGTTGTTATTTTTAATGTTCCAGAATTAAAAAAAATCAAACAAGAAGTTTATATTGGAATCAGACCAGAAGGATATAATTTAAATCCTAAGGGAATTTTAAAAATAAGAGCTTTGTATTTTGAAAATATTGGTAGAGAATTAATTTTATTAGCATTCCATAGCGAATGTTTAAAACAAACTTTCCGTATAATTTTTTATAAAATTAAAAAAGAATTTTTAAATTTTAATACTAATCAAAAAAATTTTTTAAGATTTGATATAAAAAAAGAAAAATGTTTTATTTTTGATAAAAATAATGGTCAAAGGATTTTTTAATCATGTTTTTTTTAAATAATCAAAAAAAATATAAACATTTTTTATATTTAATACCAGCAATATTTATTTTAACTATTTTCACTTTTTATCCTTTGATAAAAACTTTTGTTATTTCTTTTAGCGTTAATTATAATAAATTTTCAGATAGTTTTAATGGTAATAAATTTTTTAATTTTGGTTTTAAAAATTATAAAAAAGTTTTTGAAGACCCATATTTTATTCAAAGTCTTATAAATACTTTATTATTAGTTTTTATTTCTGTACCTTTATCTATGATTATTTCTTTAGTAATTGCTTTATTTTTAAATTCTGTTTACAACAAAATATTAAAAGAATTTTTTAAAACTATTTTTTTCCTTCCTTTTTTGATGAATAAAGTTATTATGGGAATTGTTTTTTCTTTTCTTTTTTATCATAGTTATGGCTTTTTTAATAAACCTGATGGTTTTATTGATATTTTTTTAAATAAAATTTTAAAAATCGAAGGTGGTTGGTTAAATCCTTCTTCTAGCTGGAACAGAAAGCTTTTTGTTTTAATTTTTTATAATATTTGGACTAGTCTTCCTTATAAAATTTTTATTTTTACTATAGGTTTACAAAATATTGATAAAAATTATTATAAAGCTGCTAAAATTGATGGTGCTTCTAAATCAAAAATTTTATTTAAAATCACTATACCTTTATTATCGCGTGTTTTTTTTTATCAATTAATTGTTTCTATTGTACACACCTTTAAAGAATACGATTCTATTGTTGGTCTATTTGGCGAAAATAATAGTTCAATCCAGACTATGACTTTTTATATTTATAAACAATTGCAAAGTCATCATTTAGATTCTTATGCCAAAGGTTCGGCAGCATCAATAATATTATTTTTTATTTCAGCGATATTTACTTTAATTAGTTTTTACTTTTTTAAGAAAAAATGAAATAGGGTTAATGTTTCCATGTATTTTTACAAAAAAGTTTTATTATATTTAAAAAATATATTCAATTTTTTTTTACAAAAATTAAAAAAAAAAAAAATAATTGAAATTTTTATTTGTATTTGTAAGTATATTTTTTTAGTTTTATGTGCTATTTTTTTAGTTTTTCCCTTTGTTTTTATGATTATTTGTGCTTTAAAAAATGATAAAGATATTTTATCTTCAAATTTTAGTTTTGAACCACAAAAAATTACTTTTAAAAATTTTTCTAATGTATTAAGTATTAAAGAAATAAAACTTTTTGAATATTTTTTAAATACCGTAAAAATGGTTTTTTTTTCAACCCTATTAGGAACTTTTATTTCTATTATTACCGCTTTTTGTTTTAGTGTTTTAAAATTTAAATCTAAGAAAAAATTATATACACTTCTTTTTTTAGGAATGATTATTACTAATGAATCATTATTATTAACCAATTTTCGCACTGTAACAAGTTTAAAAATGACTGATACTGGTGATGGTTCGACTATTATTGGAGGAGTTTATTTAGCTATGATTTTACCTTTTTTAGTAGATATTTTTCATATTTTTTTATTAATTGAAAATTCGGAAAAAATACCAAAAGAATTATATTATGCCTCTAAGATAGATGGAACTAGTGATTGGAATTATTTATGGAAAATTTGGGTTCCTATTTTAAAACCCACTATTGTTACAACTATTATTTTTAGATCTATTGCTGCTTGGAATTCTTATATGTGGCCTGAATTAGTAGGAGGTAAATTATTAACTAATACAGTTAGAAAATTTTTTTATTATGAAGCAGAAAATTTACCTATGAATTTACAAATGACTATTTCTTTTTTAGTTATTTTACCCTTAATTTTAATTTTTTTATTTTTTAAAAAATATATTATAACTAATGGAGAATTACAAAGTGGTATCAAAGGTTAAATTTTTTTTAAAAAAAAAATTAAAAAATAATATTGGAATTATAATTTATTTATTAATTATTTTTTTATTTATTTTATTAACAATGTGTTTTAATAGTTTAAATTCTTCAAAAATGGCAAACGAAATAAAAGAATTTCAAAAAAATATACAACAAAAACTAGAGTCATTCGATCCTGAGAAAAAAGATATTAAAATTATTTTTTGGAATAGTGTTTCTAATTCAGAAAGTGAAATGTTAAATGAAATTATTAAGTCTTTTAATAAAAAACATAATAAAATAAAAGTTATCTCAGTTAATAAAGGTAATTGGCCTGAACTTTATAAAAATGTTAGTGGTGTTTTGCCTACTGATAATTATCCTAATTTAGTTTTTTGTTATCCAGATTATTTATTTTCTTATTATTATTCTGGTAAGTTATTGCCCTTCGATAAATTTATTGAATATTCAAATCAGAAAAACGAAAATAAAATTAAAGAATTTAATTTATATCAAATAATTGAAGATAAAGTAGAAATTAATCAAGAAAATAAAACCAAAGAAGAAATTTATAGTAGTTATTGGGAAGAGGGTATAATTAAATTAGATGGAAAAAATGAACAAATTTTTTCTTTACCTTTTTTCAAAACTGAAGAATTATTATACTATAATAAAAATTATTTTGCAAAAAATAAAAAAAAATTTAAAGAAGCATTACAAAAATTTGACTGTAACAAATATAAAAAAAAAGAAGAAGATTGGGAAAACGATTGGAATCAAAAACAATATGAAGAATATTTTAACGAAAAATCAAAAGAAATACCAAAAACACCTTTTACTTGGGAACAAATAGAAATTTTATGTGAAACTATTAAAAATATAGAAAAAGAAAATAATGAAAAAATGGTTATCCCATTTTTTGTACAAAGTATAGAAAATATATTTTATGATTCAGCTGAATCTATGAAAATTAATTCTTCAAAAGATAATATTTTTAATAATGAAAATATTAAAGAAAATATACTAAAATATTTTAAAAAAAATTTTTATGACAAACAATATTTAACTTCAGAAAAATTATCTGGTTTAACAGATAATATATCTGCTTTTAAAAATCAAGAAATTTATATGATGATTAATTCTTCTAGAAAATTAAATGATTATCAAAAAATTATTGATAGTAGTTTTAATTTAGGAATTGCTCCTATCCCTTTTCATCAAAATAGTACAAATAATTCAAAAACATTACAACAAGGTCCTAGTATTTGTTTTTTTTATAAAAAAAACACAGATGAAATTTTAGCTTCTTGGTATTTTATTAAATATTTATTTTCTGAAGAAGTTAGTAATATATTATTAAGAGAAGGTAAATTTTCTCCTGTAAAACAATATGTACAAAAATATCTTGATGAACATGAAACACAAAAAAATAATGATTTACAATATTCTTTATTAAAATTAATAAACTCTACAAATAAAAATAAATTTTATACTAAAGTTTTTGAAAAATCTAATATACTTAGAGAATCAATAGGAAATTTATTTATTGATTGTCTAGTTATTAATTTTGCAAAAAATGAAGATTTAGATATAGAAATAAATAAAAAACTTAAATTTTATGAAAATTATTATAATTCTTCTTGATTATTTTTTTAAATTTAAATTTATTTGTTAACTGAATAATTTGCACTTATTTTTTTATTATTTATTAATAAATAATATTTAAAACTTATATAACACTAATATAAATATATAATTTAAATTAATTTAGACAAAAATTTACATAAATTAATAATAATTTAACTAATTAAAATAATTTTAATTAGTAATGTTATTAAGTAAGATTTTAATTTTTAAAAATGAAATAATTTAAGAAATTATAACAAAAAATAAAAATTATTTAAAAAGAAAATATTTAATAAATAATATTTAATAAAGTAAAAAATATAATAATAGAATTTAATTAATTATAAAAGAAAAAAAGTAATAATAAACTTGAAAAATAATTGCTAAAATTTAAAATCTAAAATATATATAAATAAATATTTAGGATAACAAATATTTAAAATTATTAACATAGTAAATAAAATAACAAAATCTAAAAAACATAATTTACTATTAAATTTAACAATAATCATTATATTAATAATTTAATTATAACTAAAAAATAACTTAGAATATATATATATATATATTATTTTTAAAATTAATTTTATCTAAAAAAATAAAAATTATAATTATAACCAACATTATCTGACAAATAGTTTATGAAAATAATTAATATTTTTAAAAAAATAATATTAATAAAATAAAAAATTATTAAATAAAATTCTATTCTAATAATGTATATAAATAAATTAAAAAAATAATTAAAAGTATTAATATAAAAGTCCTCTAACTATGACTTAAAAAATATATAATTTATTATTAATATAATTTAATACTAAAATTAACCATATAAAATTTAATTAGAATACAAAAAATTAGTATATAAAAATAAGATAAAAATGTATTATTTTAAATTTTGTCATAAAAATATAATAAACAAAATTTAATTTTTTTAAAAATTAAATAAAAAATAAATTATTTATTTTATAGAAATTAATAAACAAAAAAGAAAGTTAAAAAATGAATTTAATTAAAAAAAAAATTAAATATTTTAATACTATTATTATTCATGGTCACAAAACACCTGATGGTGATTGTTATGGCTCACAATTTGGTTTAAAAAATATAATTAAAAATACTTTTCCTGAAAAAAAAGTTTATGTTGTAGGCGAAAACAACCCTAATTTAAATTTTATTGGTATATTTGATCAAGTATCAGATTCTTTATATAAAGATGCTTTGGTTATTGTAGTTGATACTGGAGATAAAAATTTGATTAGTGATCAAAGATTTTTTTTAGGAAAAGAAATTATTTGGATTGATCATCATATTAAAAACAATATTATCATTGATGATAAAATTCATTATTGGATTGATATTTATTTTGCTTCTTGTTCGGAAATGATTTATATTTTAAAAGAAAAATTAAATATGAAACTAGATTTTAAAGGTGCTTTAGCGATTTATGTAGGTATTTTAACAGATAGTGGTAATTTTAAATATGATCGTGTTAATAGTACTACTTTTCATATTGTTTCTGAATTATTAAAATATGGTTTAAATATTCCTGAAATTGAACAAAAAATACATTCAGAAAGTTTAAATTTTTTAAAATATAAAGGTTATATTATAAAAAACTTAATTATTGATAAAGGATTTTGTTATGTTAATATTTCTTTAGATATTTTAAAAAAATTTAATTTAAGTTTGCAAGAAGCCCTTTCTGCTGTTAATTTATTAGAAAATTTAAAAGAAAATTATGTATGGGCTTTATTATTAGAAAAAGAAAACAACGAAATTAAAGTTAGTATTCGTTCAAGAGGACCAGAAATTTATAATATTTCAAAAAAATTTGGTGGTGGTGGTCATTTAAAAGCTTGTGGAGTAATTTTTAATTCTAAAGATAAATTATTTTTATTTTTTGAAGAAATTAAAAAATCAATTAATTTTTTTATTAATAAATAATTGTAATAAAAAATCTTATTAAAAATTTATTTGATAAGATTTTTTTAATTTAAAACGAAAGTGAAGGTTAATATTATAATTAAATGATTTTTGATACTATAGCAGCAATTATAACCCCTTTTGGAACAGGCGGGGTTAGTATTATTAGAATTAGTGGAACCAAAACCATAAAAGAAATAAAAAAAATTTTTAAAGGTAAAGATTTAAATAAAATGCTATCTCATACAATCACACATGGTTTTATTTTAAATAAAGATAATATTATTTTAGATGAAGTTTTGTTATCTTTATTTAAAAATCCTAAATCTTTTACTGGTGAAGATGTAATTGAAATTCATACCCATGGGGGAATTTTAATTACACAAATGGTTTTAGAAAGAATATTAGAATTAGAAATTAGAATGTCTTATCCAGGTGAATTTAGTAAAAGAGCTTATTTAAACCGTAAAATTGATTTAATACAAGCAGAATCAATTATGGATTTAATTTATGCTAAAAATGAAAATGCTATTAAAATAGCTAATTTAGGTTTACAAAAAAAAACTTCCCAATTAGTTATTAAATTAAGAGAAAAAATTTTAAACTTAATTTCTAAAATCGAAGTTAATATTGATTATCCCGAATATGAAGATACAATTATAATGTCTAAAGAAAATATTTTACCCAAAACTAAATTATTAATTAAAGAAATAAAAAATATTTTAAAACATTCTTATAAAACACGTTATTTAAAAGAAGGAATTGAAACTTTAATTATTGGTCGCCCTAATGTAGGAAAATCTAGTTTATTAAATTTTTTTTTAGAAGAAGAAAGATCTATTGTTTCTGATATACCAGGAACTACAAGAGATTTTGTAGATGTTTATTTAAATTTACAAGGAATTACATTACATTTAATTGATACCGCTGGTATTAGAAAAGCACAAGATAAAATAGAAAAAATTGGTGTTTTAAAAACTAAACAACTTTTAAAAAAAGCAGAATTAGTTTTATTAGTGTTAGATCAAAGTAATTATTTACAACCAGAAGACAAAGAATTATTAAATTTAACAAAAAATTACCCTCGAATTTTAATAGGCAATAAATCGGATTTAGAAAATAAAATTGAAAAACAAAAGTTACCAGAAGAAATTATTTTTATATCTACTATTAAAAAAAAGGGATTAGAAAAACTTAAAAATAATATTTTAAAAATTTTAAAACTAGATATTATTAAAGAAAAAGATTTTAATTATTTGTCAAACACAAGACATATTCAACAAATAAAAAAAACTTTATATTCTTTAGAAGATGCTTTAAATTCATTACAAAATAATATACCGGTAGATATTTGTGTAGATGATTTTAAGAAATCTTATGAATTTTTAGGTTTAATTTTAGGTGAATGCCAAACTGATGATTTAATAAAAAATTTATTTTCTAAATTTTGTTTAGGCAAATAATTGATAAAAATTAAAAACAAAAATCAATGGAGAAATTAAAAATATGATTAAAATTAAATTAAAAAATGGTTCAGAAGAATATTTTTCTAACGGAACTAATGTTTTAACTATTATAAAAAAGTGTTTAAAAAAATTAGAAAAAACAGCGGTAGCAGCTTTTTTTAATCAAAAATTAATTGAATTAAACACTCCTTTAAAAGAAGATGGAACACTAGAAATTATCAATTTCAATCACATCGAAAGTTTAAAAATGTTAAATCATACTACTTCTCATTTGATGTTGCAAGCATTAAGTATTAAATATCCCAATATATTACCAACTTTAGGAAATTTTAATGAAGAAGGATTTTATTATGATATTGATTTTCAAGAACATAAAGTTTCTAATCATGATTTCGATTCTATAGAAAAACAAATGCATAAAATTGCAGAAAAAAAATTAAATATATCTAAAAAAGAATTTACTTACGAACAAGCATTGAAAATCTTTAAAAATAATCATTATAAAAAAGAATTATTACAAGAAAATAAAAATAAAAAAATTACTATTTATCAACAAGGAGATTTTATTGATTTTTGTTCTGGTTTACATATTATAAACACTAAATTAATAAAATATTTTAAACTTTTAAAAATTTCTGGTGTTTATTTTAAAGGATATTCTGATAGAAAACAAATAATTAGAATTTATGGAACTTCTTTTTTTAATAAAATAGATTTAGATAATTATTTAAAAATTTTACAAGAAAAAAAAATGAATGATCACAAATACATTAATAAAAAGTTAAATTTTTTTATGCTATCACAAGAAGTAGGATTAGGTCTTCCTTTTTGGTTATCAAAAGGTAGTACTATAAGACGTATAATTGAGAGATATATTGTTGATAAAGAATTAATGGATGGATATGATCATGTTTATACACCCGTTATTGCTAATATTAATGTTTATTCAACTTCAGGTCATTTAGAACATTATCATGATAATATGTTCCCAGAAATGACTATGCCAAATGGAGAAAAATATGTTTTACGTCCTATGAATTGTCCACACCATATGATGATTTATAAAAATAAAATTTATAGTTATAGAGAATTACCAGTTAGAATAGCTGAATTAGGAATGATGCATCGTTTAGAAAAATCAGGTGCAGTTTCTGGTTTAGAAAGAGTAAGAGAAATGACTTTAAATGATGCTCATATTTTTATTAGAACAGATCAAATTAAAGAAGAATTTAAAAAAATTGTAAATTTTATTCGAGAAGTATATAAAGATTTTGATATTAATGATTATATATTTCGTTTAAGTTATCGTGATCCTTTGGATAAAAAAAAATATTTTAATGATGATGAAATGTGGAATAAAGCAGAACATATTTTAAAAGAAATTATGTTAGAATTAAAATTAAATTTTATCGAAGTTAAAGGCGAAGCTGCTTTTTATGGTCCTAAATTAGATGTTCAAGTTTTGACAGCTTTAGGACATGAAGAAACTTTATCTTCTGTTCAAATTGATTTTTTATTACCAAAAAGATTCGGATTAAATTATATTGGTGAAAATGGAAAAAAATATTCACCTATATTAATCCATCGTTGTATTGTTTCCACTATGGAAAGATTTTTTTCCTATTTATTAGAAAGATATAAAGGTTTTTTTCCTTTTTGGTTAGCACCTTTGCAAATTATTTTAATTCCTATTAATTTAGATAATCACTTAATATATGCAAAAAAAATTCAATCTATTTTATTAAAAAATGGTTTTAGAGTTGAAATTAATCAAAAAGATTATACTTTAGGTTATAAAATTAGAGAAGCTCAAAAATTAAAAATACCTTATCAAATAGTTATTGGTGATAAAGAAATAAAAAATGATATAATTACTTTTAGAGAATATAAAAAAGATTTACAAATAATGATGAAAATTGATAAATTTATTAATTTATTAATAGAAAAAATGAATCAAAAATCAATAATATTATAATAATTTTTATTTTAATTATATTTATAAAATAAAAATTAAGTTAGGAAATTTTCAATATGAAAAGAAAAATTTTAATCGCCGGCAATTGGAAAATGTATAAATCTAAAGATGAAGCACTAGAATTTATTTATCAAATTAATACTAAAATACCTTCTTTTGAACAAATAGAAACAATTATTTTTCCTCAATTTACTTTATTAGATTCTTTGATTCAACGAGAAGGATCTAAATTACAAATTGGAGCTCAAAATACTTTTCATAAAAAAGAAGGTCCTTTTACTGGTGAAGTTTCTCCAACAAATTTAAAACAATTAGGCGTTAAATATGTTTTATTAGGTCATAGTGAAAGAATAAATTTATTTTATGAAACCTATGAATTAATTAATTTAAAAATTTTAGCTTCTTTAAAAGAAAAATTAAAAATAATTTTATGTATAGGTGAAAATTTTAAAATTAATGAAATTAAAAAAAAAGAATTATTTTTAGCTGAAAAATTTAAAAAATTATTTAATGGAGTTTCATTAACAGATTTTAAAAACATTGTTATTGCTTATGAGCCTTCTTGGTCTATTGGTACAGGAGAAATTGCTAATTTATTCGATATTAATCAAACATTTAAATTTATTAGAAAAAAAATTTCTCAATTTTTTTCTTTAGAAATAGCTAATAAAACAAGAATTATTTATGGTGGTTCTGTTAATTTTTCTAATATTCAAGATATTTTAGAACAAGAAGAAATTGATGGCGTTTTAGTTGGTAATTCTTCTTTAAAAGTAAAAGACTTTTTATTTTTAACAGAAATTGCTAAAAAAGTTGCTTTAAATAAAAATAATTTTTATGATAAAAAAATATAATTAATTTTTAATATAATAATTCTTTTTAACAATTTATAAAAAAAACTCCTTTTAAAACGGAGTTTTTTTTATATTAAATAAATATAAATTATAATATTTTTTAAAATTTTTTTTAAAAAAAATTTTTGTAATATTTTGATATTTTAAAATTTTTTTAATCTATTTTATAAACAAAAATTATAACTAAATTTTTAAATTTAAAAATTTAAATTATTTTATTGTTAAAAAACATAAAATTTTTAAAAATAAATATTTATTATATTTGTGTCAATATTAAATTATTTATTTTTATCATTTTTAAAAAGTTTAAATGTTAAAGATGTTGCTATTCTTCCTCTTTTTGTTCTTTTAATATAACCTTTTTTTAGCAAATAAGGTTCATATATATCTTCAATAGTAGAAACTTCTTCTCCAATATTTGCAGCAATATTTTTTATTCCAACCGGTCCACCTTCAAATTTTTCTATTAAACTTTTTAAATATATATAATCAGTATTATCTAAACCATTTTTATCAATAGTTAGTTTTTCTAAAGCTATTTTAGCAATATGTTCATCAATCAAACCTTTATTATAAACATCAGCAAAATCTCTAATTCTTCTAAAAAGTCGATTTGCAATCCTCGGTGTACCTCTACTTCTTTTTACTAATTTTTTTAAAGTATTATTATCAATTTTTGTATTATAAACTAATGAAGTTCTTTTTATAATTAATTCTAATTCATCTTCGGAATAATAATTTAATTTTAAAATTAAACCAAAACGATCTCTCAAAGGAGAAGAAATATCACCAAATCTAGTAGTAGCTCCTATTAAAGTAAAAGGAGGCAAATCAATTCTAATAGATTTTTTTTCATTTTCTGATCCTAAAATAATATCTAAAACATAATCTTCCATCGCAGAATATAAAATTTCTTCAATTGATTTAGGTAAACGATGTATTTCATCAATAAATAAAACATCTCCAATTTGTAAACTACTTAATGTAGCAGCTAAATCGCCACTTCTTTCCATAGCGGCACCACTAGTAATTTTAAAATTAACATTTAATTCTTTAGCAACAATTTTAGCTAAAGTTGTTTTACCCAAACCTGGCGGACCATAAATTAATAAGTGTTCCAAAGATTCTTTTCTTTTTTTAGCAGCTTTTATATATACAGATAAAATCTCTTTAAGGTTTTTCTGACCCATATATTCTTTCAAAGTTTCTGGTCTTAAACTTTTTTCTTTTTCATCAATAGTAGATAATTTTAATTCAGAATTTTTATTTAATTTCATTATTTTATAACCTTTTTATTAAATATTTTTCGCTAATTTTGATAAAGCTTCTTTTGTCATTAATTCTAATTCTTTTTTATCATCAATTTGATTTAAAACTGATTTAATTTCATTTTTAACAAAACCTAAATTTAATAAAATTTTTTCCAATTCTTTTTGTTTTTGATTTAAAATTATTTTTTCCGAAAATATTAAACTACCTTTTAATTTTAAAATTATTTGTTGAGCGGATTTAATACCAATTCCGGGAAATTTTCTTAAATACAAATCATCATTATTTTCGATAGCTTGTAAAACTTTTTCTAAATTATCTTTTTCAGCAAGCATTAAAGCACTTTTAGGTCCTATAGTAGGTACATCTAGTAATTTTTTAAAAAAAAATAAATTTTTATGTTTATTAAAACCATATAAAATTTGTAAATTTTCTTTAATATGAAAATGAATAAAAAATTTATATTCTTTATTTATTTCATAAAAAGAAGGATTAGAAACTATAATATGATAACCAATATTATTATTATCAACTACAACAAAGTTTTGACCAATATTTACTAATTTACCTTTAATATAAGAATACATAAAAACTCCCTTAAATTATTATTTATAAAAATTTATAATTATAATTATATCTTATAAATAAGTATGTTATAATAATTTAAGTATGTTTTTTTAAATATCATTTTATTAATTAAGGAGAATTTTTATGTCATCTTCTGAAAAAAAATTTTTAAAAAATACTTTAGATTCTAATTATATTGTTAAAAATCAACAACTTTTAACAAATAAAAATAAAAAAAATGAGGAAATTTTAAAAAAAAAAATAAAATATTTAGATGATGAATTTCTAATTTTAGTTAAAACTTTAAATGAACAAAATTGGAAAAATATTTTTGTTTCTAAAAATAATTTAAAAAAAATTATGCTTTATCAAAAAAAATTAAAAGAAGAAAAAATATCTAAAGAAAATAAAAAACAAAAGTTATTAATTAAAGAATTAATTCAACAAAAAAATAAAAATAAATTAAAAATTCAAAATTTACATATTGATTTTATAAAACAAAAAAATCAAATTCAAAAACAAACTGTAGAAAAAATACAACAAATAGAAAATCTTTTTTTTAAAAAAAATGAAAATATAGAAAATGAATTAAAATTTTTAGAACAAAAACAAATTCAACAAGATTATAATCATTCTCAACAAGAAAAAATTTTAGATAAAATTTTTAAAGAAAAAAATGCTTATTTGAATTCACAAATAAATATTATTAATAAAGAATTACAAGAAAAAATAATAATAAATATTAAAAAAAAACAAAAAAATAAAGATATTTTAGAAAAAACAGAAAAAAAAAATATTATACTTTTTGAAAAAAAAATTAATAAAACAAATGATATTTATCAACAAAATTTTTTTATTCATTATAAAATTTTTGATCAAATACAAAAAGATTATTTAGAAAAAAAACAAGTTTTACAAGAAAAAATAAAAAAATGTTTTGACAAAAAAAAAATAATTTATTTTATTCATAATATTTTTTTACCGATAATTTTAGATAAAAATAATATTTATAAAATTTTTTTAAAATTATTAAATAAAAATAAAAAAAATAATTTAATTCATTTAAAAAAATTAACTTCTTGGCGTCAAAAAAATTTTTTTATTAAATTATCTAATCAAAAAAAAATTAAATTTTTAAACTATATACATTATTTAGAAATTCAAAAATTTAAACATAAAAAACAACAAGATGAAATTATTTTTGATAAAAATCAAGAACAATATCAATTATTAAATTTAACAAAAATCAATTTTATTAAAATGCAAACAGAATTAAATTTAAATATTAATAAAGAAAAAAAATATTTATTAAATATTCAAAATTATGAATTAAAAGAAGAAATTCAAAATAAAAAAATACAATTAAAAATAGAAAAAGAAAATATTTTAAATGAATTAGAATATCAAAAAAATTTTTTAAATTTAAATCAAATTTATCAACAAAAAAAAAATTTATTAATTTTACAATTAAAATTAGAAAAAAATAAATTTCAATTAAAAGATATTGAAAAAATTTATAAAAAACGTCAACAAATTATTAATTTAGAACAAAAAATAGAAAATTTAAAATTTTTTAATAACATAAATATGCAAATAAATTATATTTTTCATAATCAAGAAAAAAAAAATTTTTTCACTAAATATCAAATTCAAAAACATAAAATTACAAATTTATTAGAAAAATCTTATTTAAAACAAGATTTTAATTTAAAACAAATATTAGAATTTATAAAAAAATATATTTTTTTTGATGATATAATAAAAATTACTAACCCTATTTTTTATAAAATTAATTATTATTTAAATGAAATCAATATTAATCAAAATATTTTTACTGAAAATTTAAATAAAATTAATAATTTATTTAATTTTATTTCTAAAAAAATTATTGATAAAAAATATCAAAATTATTATTTTTTTTATAAAAAAAAATATTTATTTGAAAAACAAAAAATTAATAATGAAATTCAAATAGCTAAAGAAATAATATTATATTACGAAAATAATCTTTCTTTTATACGACAATTAATACAAAAAAAACAAAATATTTCTTATGATAATAAATATCGTTTAAATTATTTTTTAGAAAAAAAAATAAAAAAATATGAAAAAAATAATCTTATTTTAAAAAAAAATTTAAAAAAATTAAATAATAAAATAAAAATATTAACTAAAAAACATCAAAAAAATATTTTTGAATTAAAACAAGAACAATTTAAAATAATTGAAATTAATAATATTTTACAAATAGAAATATTAAATAATTTAAATCAAAAAAAAATAAATATTGAAAATAATAAATTATTTCAAAAATATAGAAATAATTTATTAAAAAAAAATTTTAAAAAAATTTTAAAAAAATTTCAAAAAAACATTAACTTTATTTATGAACAAAATAAATTAAAAAAAAATAAAATAATAAAAAATTTTAACTTTTTTAAAAAAGAAAAAAATAATATGCTAATTTTTAAAAATAATCTTATTGAAGAAAACAAAAAAAAAATAGATATTTTTTATGATTTAGTGATAAGTATTATTGAAAATATAAATATTATTAATCAAGAATATAAAAACAAAAAAAAATTAGAAAAAAAAATAAATTTAAAAAAAGAAAAAAAACAAATTATTAATATAATTAAAAATAAATTTGTTTATATGAAAAATACCACTTGTTTAATAGAAGAAAATTTAAAAGAAGCTAATTTAAATATTATAAAAGAATTTAAAGAAGAACAAAAAAAATTAAATAAAGTATTTAACTTAAAAAGAGAAGAATTAAATTTAAAACTAAGAAAAAGATTTTTATATTTTAAAAAAATAAAAAAATTAAAAAAAAATAATGAACATTATAATATGAATTATTTTCAAAATATTAAAAAGCAATTATTATATAAATTTAAAAAAAATAAAAATAAAAATGATAAAAAAATTAAAAAAATTAATTTTATAATTAAAAAAAATAATTTTTTTTTAATTATAAAAATTAAAAAAATAATTTTTTTAGAAAAAATTAAATTATTTTTGATTATCATTTTAATTTATTTTAAATATTTAATTAAAAAAATTGAAATTAAAAAAAATCAAAAAAAATCAAAAAAAAATATTAAAAAAGAAAATAATATAGAAAAAAAAATTTATTTATTAAATATTTGAAATATTAGAATAATTTATTTTAAATTTAATTTCTTAATAATTTAAATAATCTAATTAAAAACAATGCCAAAGTAAAGTGTACTGTTACTTACTTACCTTTAATTTAATAGTAGAAAAAATATTGATATTATTTCTGAAAATAAATTTATAATTAAAATACTTAAGAATTTTAAAATAGATTTAAAAATAATAGATTTTAAAAATATATATTTTTTATAATAATAAATAAAATATTAAAATTATATAACTTTAAAAAGATAATTATAAAAATAAAAAATATTATAATCATTATTATTTTTATAATCTTAAAAAAAATTTACTTTTTATCATTTAAAAATTATTTTTCAAAATCTTAATAATATAATTTACATTATTTTAATAATAAACAAAATAAATATCAAAAAATGAAGAAAAAAATTAAAAACTTTTAAATATAAATAGATTAAGAGTTTAAAGCAAAATGAACTAAAAAATAAAAATACTTAAAAGTACAAAAATAAAATAAAAAAAGTTTTATTAAATTAACTTTATAATAAACAAAAAAAATTTGTCAAATTTTTATTAAAACTAACTGAATTAATTTTTTTTTAAAAGTTTTTTTTCTTATGTTAATTTTTATTACACACATTCAATTAATAAATAGTAAAAAAAAGGAAAATAACTATTTATCAATTGATTCCTATGTGATAAAAATTAAAATATACTCAATTTAGATAACAAAAAAAGTTAAACTGTTTATTTTTTTAATAAACAATTTAGCTTGTTTTAAAAGCTTAATTTATTTTATTTTTTATGTTTTTTGGTGGTACCAAAAAGTGGGTCACTGAAATTAAATATTTAATTTTAAAAAGTATTTAAATGTCCACTTTTGAGATTTAAAGACTTTGAAGATAATAATGAAACTAAATATCAAAGGTGGACATTTTTGTGAGAGAATGCATTTGTTTCAATTTAGAACTTTCCATTTATTTCCTATCTTTCTCAAAAAATTAAATATTTTTTATTTTAATTTATAAAGTTAAAGTGGTTAAAAAAAATAATAAATTAATAAAAGTAAATAAAAATAAAATTAAAAAATGTATAATAAATTAAAATAGTTTAGAATTTTTTATAAAAAATTTATATTATATTACTATAATATAAAATATTTAAAAAATATTATTATTTTTTAAAATTAAACTTATATTCATTTTTATTAATTAAATTTAAAATATTTTTTTTATGTTTAAATAAAATTATAATGTTAATAAAAAAAATAGTAATTAATTCAAATTTACCAACTGAATCTACAAATAAAAACAAAATATAAATAAAAAAAATAGTTAAAATTGAAGATAACGATGAATAACCAGAAATTAAAAAAATAATGATAAAAAATAACATACCTAATAAACCACAAACAGGTTCTAATCCACAAAACATACCTACTGTAGTAGCTACAGCTTTACCACCTTTAAAATTAGTAAAAAATGGATAAATATGTCCTAAAATAGAAAATAATCCAAATATAATTCTATAATTATTTTCTTTAAAAAAAAATACAGCTAAAAAACCTTTAAAAAAATCAAAAAAACAAGTAACAAGACCATATTTAAAACCTAAAATTCTAGCAGCATTACTAGTTCCGATATTTTTAGAACCTAAAAAACGTAAATCTTTTTTTTTAAATAATTTACCTATTACTAAACCTGTAGGAAAAGATCCTACAAAATAAAAACTAATAGCAATAAAAAAATTATTAATAAACAATAAAAAATCACTACTAATATTCAACATTGTGTCAATTTCTTCCTTTTTATTTTGATTTTTTTTATAAAAATTAATTATAAATTTTATCTTATATTATTATAAATTATTTTAATTTTATATAAAAAATAAAATAATTAAAATCATAATAAAAAAGATTAAATAATTTTAAATTATAATTATTAAAAATTAATAAATATAGTAATATAATTTTTAATAATTATAAATAACTTTATAAATCATTTTTTTAGTAATAGAACCTTCTCTTAAAATTTTAAAATTATTATTAAATTGCAAATCTAAAACAGTAGAAGGTAATTTTGATAAATTTTTATCTGAATTATAAAAAATATAATCAACTTTTTTTTCATATTTTTGACAAATAACTTTATAATTATTTAAAGGCGGCAACCCGCTAATATTAACAGAAGTAGTTTTTAAAGGTCCATATTTTTTTAATAATTTTAAAGCTAATAAATTTTTAGGTTGTCTAATACCCAAGTTTTTTTCTTTATTTTTTTTTTTATAAAAAGAGGTAGTTTTTAAGATTAAAGTTAAAGGGCCAGGCCAAAAATAATTCATTAATTTTCTAGATATTGAATTAATTTTTACAAAATTTCTAACTTGTGATAAATCAGCAATTAAAACAGATAATGGTTTTGAAAAATCTCTTTTTTTTAATTCATAAATTTTATTAATTCCTTCGTTATCATTAATTTTAGCTGCTATACCATAAATTGTATCCGTAGGAAAAATAATTAATGATCCTTTTTTCATATTAAAATTATTAGATTTTATATTTAATTTAAATAAATAACTAAAATTTTATTTTTTATATTCATTAATTAAAGGTTCAATGATAAAATCTAATTTCCCTTCCATAATAATATCTAATTTCTTTAAATTTAAAGAAATACGATGATCAGTAATACGATTTTGTGGATAATTATAAGTTCTTATTTTTTCACTACGTTCACCACCACCAATTAAAAACTTTCTTTTTTTATTTTCTTTTTCTGTATTTTTTTTATTAATTTTATCATAAATTCTAGCTTTTAATAAACTAAATGCTTTTTTTTTATTTTCATGTTGACTCTTACCTATTTGACAAGCAACACTAATATTAGTTGGTAAATGAGTTAAACGAACTGCTGATTTAGTAGTATTAACTGATTGACCGCCTGGACCACTAGAATTAAAAGTATCAAAACGAATATCTTTCCAATCAATTTTAAAATCTATTTCGTCTACTTCAGGCATAACTAAAACTGTAGAAGTAGAAGTATGAATGCGTCCTTGTACTTCAGTATTTGGTACTCTTTGAACACGATGAACACCAGATTCATACTTTAAAAAATAATATACTTTTTTACCAGATAAAATAAATTCTACTGAAGAAATACCACCTTTAATATTAGTCATTAAATTTAAAATTTCTATTTTCCAATTTTTTAATTCAGCATATTTACAATACATTCTAAATAAATCTGCGGAAAAAAGATTAGCTTCATCTCCGCCAGCAGCACCTTTAATTTGCATAATAACATTTTTATTATCTTCTGGTTCAAGTGGAAATAATGAATATTTTAATTTTTTGATTTCATTTTGTATTTTTTCGTTTAAAATTTTTTGTTCTTGAAAAGCTAATTCTAATAAATCATTATTATTAGAATTATTTTTAATAAAATGTTTTATTTTAAATAATTCTTTTTCTAAATTTAAATATTCATTATAAGTATCAATAATTACTTTTAAATTTCCTATTTCTTTAAATAATTGAACTTTTTTTTTAGAATTTTCTTCTAATAAAATTAATTTTTGTAAATCTAAATATTTTTGATTTATTTTTTTTAATTTATCAAACATTTTTTTACTATTTTCCTTATTATAATAAGTTTTTTATATATTTTTATTAAAATATCTATATTTCTTCTATAAAAGATAAAGTTGTAAGATTAAAATCAAATTTTTTAATACCAATAATGCCTTGACGATTTTTAGAAATAATTAAATCTACTTTAACTAAATCATTCTTCCCAAATTGATTTTTATCTTTAACATAATAATCATCACGATATAAAAACATTACAACATCAGCATCTTGTTCAATCGAACCAGAATCTCTTAAATCGGATAGTATTGGTCTTTTATCTTCTCTTTTTTCTACATCGCGAGATAATTGTGATAAAGCTAAAACTGGAATTTTTAACTCTCTTGCCATTTGTTTTAAATTTCGTGAAATATTTGATATTTCTTCTTGTCGATTACTTTTTTGATCAGAATTATGAATTAATTGTAAATAATCAATTATAACAAAATCTAATTTATTTTCATACTTAAGTTTACGACATTGACTTTTAATTGTTGAAATATTTACAGAAGATGAATCATCAAAAAAAATATTATACTCACTTATTTCATCACAAGTTGTTTTAATCATGTTTAATTCATGTTCACTTAAACCTCTACTTAATTGAATTTTTTTATGATATATTTTAGTTTTAAAACTTAATATTCTAGTTCCAATTTGTTCATTAGACATTTCTAAACTAAAAATAGCTATTCCTGGCGGAGTTACGTTAACTCTAGACATATTTAAAGCTAAATTCATAACAAAAGCACTTTTTCCCATAGCCGGTCTAGAAGCTAATACAATAAATTCTTCTGATTTAAAACCTAGTGTAATTTCATCTAAACTATTAAATCCAGTTCTTAAACCAATTACTCTATCATCAGAATTACGAGTATTAATAGTTTTTTCTTGAATAGATTTTAATAAACTTCTAATTTCTATAAAAAAATTAGTTTTTCTTTTTTGTGATAATTCAAAAATTTTAGATTCGGCTAAATCTAAATAACTTTGAACATCAATTTCATCATTATAACCCTGAACATTAATAGCAGCACTAACCTCAATCAATTCTCTTTTCAAAGCTGCTTCTTTAATTAATTCTATATAAGTTTCTAAATTTTTAATATCAGAAATTAAATTAACTAAATCAATTAAATAATATATATCCATTTCTTTATCTTCTGATATATTTTTTTCTTTTAATAAAGAATGAACCGAAATATAATCAATTTCTTTTTTTTGTTTAAATAAATCTTTCATTGCTTGAAAAATATCTTTATGTTTGATATCAAAAAAATCTTCTACATTTAGAACATCATCAATAAAAGACATTTTTTGAGGATTTAAAAAAATAATTCCTAAAATCGCTTGCTCAGCTTCAAAATGAAAAGGTAATTTTTTTCTTGTTATAACATTTTTCATTATTAAATCTTCTTATCATCAATAACATTAACTAAAAAATAAGCTTTAATTTCATTAGTTAAAATAACTTCTATTTTATAAATACCTAAAGAATTAATTTCACTATCTAAACATATTTTTTTTCTATCAATCAAAATATTATATATTTTATGAAATTCTTCTATAATTCGTTTTGAAGTAACTTTTCCATAAATTTTTCCATTAGGTCCTAATTTTACATTAATATTAATTTTTTTATTATCAATTTCTGATTTTAATTTGGACATTAAAATTTCATGATTACGTTTTTTTTCTATCTCATCATTTTGTTCTTTTTTTATTTTTTCAATATTTTCATTATTAGCTAATAAAGCTTTTTTACTTTTTATTAAAAAATTACCATAAATAGGAGTAACTTCAATAATTTCACCTTTTAAACCTTTATTTTTAACATCTTCTAATAAAATAATTTTCATACTAACACCAATTTCATATTCTAATTTTAATAATTTTTTTAATTTTTGAACAGTTTTTTCAATATTATCATTTTTAATTTGAGTAGCCGCACTATTTAAATGCCCTCCCCCACCTAACTGTTCCATTAATATTTGCACATTAACATTATTATAAGATCTTGCACTAATACCAATAGTGTTTTCATTTAATTTAGTAAATGTAAAAGCAGCATCAATATTTTGAATATCTAAAACTGTTTCTGAAACTTGTGCTAAAAAAGATCTATTATCATAAATTTGTTCACTTTTAACAATAGCAAATCTTCCCATATAAATTTCCATTTTATCAATTAATTTATTTATTTCTAAAATTTTTATAAAATCATTTCTTAACCAAGATTTAACTTCCATACTATCTGCACCTAAATCTTTTAACTTAGCTAAAACTTCAAAAGTTATAGAACTAGTACGATAAGTAAAATTATTAGTATCTAATAAAATTCCTGCATACATAATACTTGATTCAAAAGGGGTAAATATAATTTCTTTCCCTAAAAAAGGTATTAATTCTACGATTAATTCTACAGTAGAAGAAGCAGAAGAATTTAAATAAGCAAAAAGACTTTTAATATTGTCATTTGGTGTACGATGATGATCAATAACAACAATATTATCAGTTAAAGAAAGTAATTGAGGACTGTTAGTTATTTCTTTTGATTGAGTATCTAAAACAACTAAAGTATCATTTTTTTGAATCATTTTTTTTGCTTTATCAGTAACAATAATATTATTTTTTATTTCTGGAATTTGATTTATAAGTTTATGATAGACAAAAGTAACACTAGGGTCTAATTTATCTTCATCTATAATTAAATATTGCCTATTAAAATTATTTATACTAGAAGCAATTCTATAAAAAGTTATCATGGATGCTAAAGAATCAAAATCAGTATTATTATGTCCCATAATAAAACAATCATTATTTTTATTTAGTATATCTAATAAAATTTGTGCATTAACTCTAACATTAACTTTCGAATTTTTAATAAATGAATCAGTCTTAGCACCAAAAAATTTAATATTTTCATTTTCTATATTTACAACTGCTTGATCTCCACCTCTTTTTTGAGATAATTCAATAGCATTTTGCGCATAAGAAGCTAATTTATCATAAGATAAATTCCAACAAGCAATCCCAATTGAAAGTGTAATTTTTAATTGATATTTATTAGAAATATTTCTAACTTGTTCTAATATTGAAAATTTATCTTTTATAATAATTTCTAATTTTTCTCTATTGATAAGCAATAAAAAACGATTATCAAATAATTTTTTTAAATAACCTTCGTAATTTTCTGCAAATTCAGAAATGACTGTCAAATATTGACCTTGAATATGGGATTGTTCGGATAAATCATAGTGTATTAAAGACTCTTCTAAATTATCAAAAGATAAAATTGATAAAGCTGGTGTTTTTTGATAATAAAGTTTTTTGATTTGTTCTTTTTCTGTAACATTAAACAAATAAAAAACATTAAATTCTTTTTTATATAAACATTCAAATTTCTCTTGACCAATATTTATAATAGTTTTATTATTATCAGAAATGTTAGTTAATTTTTCCATTTCTTCATTTAAATTTTTTAAAGGTGTGTTAATTACAGGATTTTTTAAAATAAAATTAGCATAAGGATTTAACCATTGAACACCTTTTTCAATATCATCAATTAAAACAATACCTATAGGTAGTTTATTAAAAACTTCTTCACCGACTTGATTTACATAATAAGATAATTTAGACCATAAAGAAAGTTTATTTCTTAAACGATTAATTTCAAAATAATTTTGAAAATTCAATAAAAATCCCATGCATAAAATTAATAAAAATATTTTCACTAAAAGACTAAAAGTAGTAAAAGTAGTCCATGCCTTTTTTATTGATGTTTCTCCACCAACTATTGTATTTTTAATATTACTTTTAATACTAATAAAATCCATAGTCAAACTAATAAATAATATAAAAATAAATATCACACAACATAAAATAAAAATAGTTTTATAGTTAATTTTTTTGAACATAAAATTTAATAAAACTCTTTCTTTTATATTTTTAAATATTATAAAAAAACAAACAGAATTAAAGTATTCTGTTTGTTTTATTTTTTGATGAAAGGAAGTAAAGCCATATGGCGCGCTCTTTTTATTGCAATTGCTAAACGTCTTTGCCAAATAGCACTGGTACCTGTTATTCTTTTTGGTACAATTTTTCCTTGTTCAGTAATAAATTTTTTTAATAATTCTATGTCTTTAAAATCGATTTTTGTGATTTTATTATCTGTAAAATAACAAACTTTATTACGTTTTTTAAAAATTTTCTTTTTATTAAATTTCATAATTTACTCTCTCTTTATTAATTCAAAACGGAAGATTGTCATCATCTTCATTATTGTAATCATCAATATTTTTTTTATTATTATTAATTTCTAAGTTATCACTAAAATTATTAAACTTTTTTGGTTCTAAAAATTGAATACTATCACAATAAACTTCAGTTACATAACGTTTAGTACCGTCTGGAGCATCATAATTACTAGTTCTTATATTGCCTTCGATACCTAATAAAGCACCCTTTGTAATATATTTTGTTAAATTTTCAGCTTGTTTTCGCCAAACTACACAACTAATAAAATCAGTTTCCCTATTACCTTCTTTGTTAATAAAATTTCTACTAACAGCTAAACTAAATCTAACAGTAGGTATATCAAGATTGACATAACGCAACTCTGGATCTTTAGTTATTCTGCCTACTAAAATAACTTTATTAATCATAAATAAATTACTCCTCTTTTATAACTATAGATCTTATTATATCTTCGTTAATTTTAACAACACGATTAAACTCTTCTATCATTTGTGGAATAGCATTTAAAAACATAGAAACATAATAACCTTTATAGTGTTTATCAATACAATAAGCTAAATCTTTAAATCCTAGCTCTTTTAATTGAATAATTTGATTTTCATTTTCTTTATTAAAAAATATTTTGTTAATATTTTCAATATTTTTTTTAATTTCTTCATCCCCTATATTAGGACGCATAATATATAATATTTCATATTTTTTCATATTTTTTCTCCTTATGGACATTTTTTTTGTTCTTTAAAATTAATAAAGAAAAGGATCAACTTATATAAAAATCATTTTCTATTTTATTTTATCAAATTTATCAAAAATAATAATACTAAACTAATTAAATTTTTCTTAAAATATATATTATATTGTTAAAATTAAAAAAATAAATAAAAAAATAAATTATATAAAATCATTAATTTAAAAAATTTTATTTAATAAAATTAAAATTGTTTTATATTAATTAATAATAAATAATTATTTAATTTATTTTATTAATTAATATAAAATTTAAAAAAATAATATATTAATTAATAAAATATAAAAAATCATTTAAATTTTTGTATATTGGCAGGGATATCAGGATTCGAACCCGAACAAGCGGTTTTGGAGACCGTTATGCTAACCGTTAACATCATATCCCTATATATAATTTTTGTAATTTTAATATATCAATATTTTTTAAAAATAAATATTTATTGAGAGGATGGTACGGGTGACAGGACTTGAACCTGCAAGTTTTATTAAACGCTAGATCCTAAGTCTAGTGCGTCTGCCATTCCGCCACACCCGCAAAATAATATATAATCATAAAAAATTAATAAATAAAAATTGGCAGGCCCAGCTGGATTTGAACCAACGAATCACGGAGTCAAAGTCCGTTGCCTTACCACTTGGCTATGGGCCTAAAAAAATAATAATAATAAATAATATTTTTTGGGGCGGTTGATGGGAATCGAACCCACGAATATCGGCGCCACAAGCCGCCGCGTTAACCACTTCGCCACAACCGCCATTTTTATAAATAATTAAATAATTAAAATTATTTATTTTTAAAAAAATATATATTAAATAATCATATTAGTTACAATTTAAAAGATATATTCAATATTAAAAAATTTTATAGTTATTTAACTATAATATATAATTATATCAAACATTTAAATTTTATGAATATAATTTAATTAAAATTTCTAGAAATGTAATGAATATTAGAAAAAATTCTTAAATTAATTATTAAATTATCTAATTCTTGTTTATTATTAACCAATATTTTTAATTTAATAATAGTTTCAAATTTATTATTAATAACATTTAAATTAACAATATTAATAGCAAATTTATTTAATTTATTAATAATTTGTGGTAACAAAGAAATATTTTTAGAATATTTTACATAAATATAAGTGGGGTTTTTAATTTTAACATTAAAATCCCAAACGACATTAACTAATTTATTTTTACTATATTTTTTTAAATTTATACATTCACTACAATGTATAACAACACCTTGTTGTTTACTGATAAAACCTAAAATTTCATCGCCTAAAACAGGTAAACAGCAATTAGCTAATTTTAATTTTATATTGTTTAAACCATCAACAATAATACCAATTTTATTTTTTTTATTTGATATTGGAGAAGATTTATGAATATAATGATTTAATATTTTTTTTTGTTCATCTTCTTTAAAAACATATTGTTGAAAAATTAATTTAGGAGAAATATTTTTTTTACCTATTTCTAAATAAAAATCATTTAAAGAATGAAAATTATATTTTTTAAAATTATTTTTTAAAAATTTATTGTCAATGATAAAATTTATTTTTTGTAATTGTTTTTCTTTTTCTAATAATTCTTTTCCTAATGTAATCAAATCTTCATTTTGGTATTTATGTAATATATGTGTAATTTTTCTTTTTGCATAAATAGTTTTAACGATTCTTAACCATTCTTTATTAATTGTTAAAACATTTTTATTAGTTTTAATATCAACAAAATCACCATTTTTTAATTGATAATTTAAAGGAGTAATTTTACCATTAATAATAGCACCAGACATTTTAGCACCAATTTCAGTATGAATTCTAAAAGCAAAATCAATTGGTGTAGAACCTTTAGGTAATTCTAAAACTTTTTGTTTAGGAGTAAAAACATAAACATTTTCACTTAAAATATCATTTTTAATTGCATTTGTAAACTCTTTAGAAGTTTCTTGAGGATAATTATCAGAATCTTTAGTAATTTTAATAAGTTCATTATACCATCTTAATTTTTTTGCAATTTCTAGTTGTTTTGCTTCTTTAGAATAAACTTTATTTTCTTTATAAGCCCAATGAGAAGCAATACCTTTTTCAGCTATTTCGTCCATTAAAATTGTTCTAATTTGAATTTCAAATAAAATACCTGCTGTTTTTGATAAAACTGTAGTATGTAAAGATTGATATAAATTAGGTTTAGGAACAGCAATATAATCTTTAAATTTTAATGGAATAGGGAAATAATTAGCATGAATAACTCCTAAAATTTGATAACATAAATCTACATTATCAACAATAATTCTAATAGCAAATAAATCAAAAATTTCAGAAAAACTCAAATTCCTTTTAGTCATTTTTTTATAAATACTATAAATGTTTTTAACTCTTCCTTTAATTGAAAAATTATTTAAATTATTTTGAAAAAATAAATGTTTGATATTAGTTATAATTTTCTCAATAGCAATTTCTCTTTCTTTTTTTTTAGCCCTAATTAATTCTGAAATATGATAGTAAATTTGAGGATTAATATATCTTAAACATAAATCCTCTAATTCAGATTTAATTTCAAAAAGACCTAAACAATGAGTTAAAGAAGCATAAATTTCTAGTGTTTCTTTAGCTATTCTAACTTGTTTTTCTGGTCTTAATGATTTTAAAGTTTGCATATTATGTAATCTATCAACAATTTTAATAATGACTACTCTAATATCTTGTGCAATTGCTAAAAAAATTTTTTGATGATTATCAGATTGTCCAGAATCATGATTAAAAACTAATTTATCTAACTTAGTAACATATCTAACTAAATTAGCTATATCTTCACCCATTAAATTAGTTAATTCTGAAAAACTTAAATCAGTGTCTTCTAATATATCATGTAATAAACCAGCAATTAAAGTATTAGGTTCGACATTCAAATTAGATAAAATTTTAGCTACAGTTACTAAATGAACAATATAATCTTCTCCTGTTAATCTTTTTTGTCCAGCATGTTTAAGCTTAGCCAACTGATAAGCTTTAGTTATTTTATTTAAAATTTTTGTTTGAGAAATATTTTTAGTAACAGTCTGAATTAAATCTTGAAATAAAAGATCATTTTGTAAATTTTTTTTTTTTATTATCAAATATATTACCTATTTCCTTTATAACGAGTTAAAATAATATAAATTTAAAGATGATTTTGGTCAATAAAAATAAAATATAATTTAAATAATTTTTAAACATAAATCATTTTTTTATCGTAAGAATAAACTTCTTTAATCATACCTGAACCTAAACAAATATCACCCAAATAAAAAGCGCATATTTGTCCTGGAGTAACAGCTTTAATTTTTTGAGGATAATAAACTTTAACTGTAGTATCATTTAACCAAGTAATATTAATTTTTTGATCTAATTGACGATAACGAAATTTAGCGTTTAAATTTTGTTTAGATATCATAATTTGTTTTTGAATATCAAAAACATTACCACGCCAAACAATATCTACTATTAAAGCAGAATCACTATACAAATAAAAATGTTCTGAACCTTGTTCTACATATAGTATATTTTTTTTTAAATTTTTACCAACAACAAACCAAGGGGATTGATTATTAGATTTAAAACTACCTAAACCTAAGCCTTTTCTTTGACCAATAGTATAATATATAGTTCCTTGATGTTCTTTTAAATAAGTTCCATCAAGTTTTTGCATTTGTCCTTTTTGCGTTGGCAAATAATTTTTTAAAAAATCAAAAAAACGTCTTTCACCAATAAAACAAATACCAGTGGAATCTTTTTTATTAGCATTGATTAAACCAGCTTTTTTAGCTATTTTTCTAACTTCTGGTTTAGTTAATTTACCCAAAGGAAAAATAATTTTTTTCAATTGATATTGTTTTAATTGAGATAAAAAATAACTCTGATCTTTATTTATGTCAAAAGCTTTTTTTAAAATTACTCTATTATTTATATCATATTCTACGTTCGCATAATGACCAGTAGCAATAAAATCAGGTTTAAATTTATCAACATATTTAGTAAAAACATTAAATTTAATTTTATTATTACATAATACATCAGGATTAGGAGTTAAATTTTTTTTCAAAGAATCTAAAAAATATTTAAAAACTTTATTCCAATATTCTTCTACAAAATCAACTTTATGAAATTTAATTTCTAATTGTTGAGATACTTTTAAAGCATCTTGATAATCTTTTGTTTGGGGACAAACCAATTCTTTGATATCAGGATTACCTTCAATATCAAAATTTAAACCAGAATCCCAATTTTTCATAAAAACAGCTTCTACTAAATAACCTTTTTGTTTTAATAATAAAGCTGCAACACTACTATCTACTCCTCCAGATAAACCAATAATTACTTTTTTTTTCATATTTATATTAACTTTTATTTTGATTTATTTAAAAATCAAATGATAGTTTAAATTCTGTTCTAGGAGATAAACTATTTTCTAATATTTTTGGTCCTGGAGAAATATATTGTCTTTTATATTGTGATTTATAAAATTTTTGTAAATAATCATTAACTAATTTTAAACTTTTTTTACTATCAAAATTAAAAGCTTCTTTTAAAAACCAAACTATTTTATCTTTTTTTAAACCTTTAAATAAAAAATAATATAAAATAAAATCTTCAACAATTATTTTTTCTTTTAAAAAATCATTTGCTTTTGATAAATAAAATTTTTTTAATTCTGAATCCATATTCCAATCATCAGATTCTAAATGATATAAAAATAATTTTTGCATAAAAGTATTAGGTATCCCAACATTAACATTATAAACATAATTATAAAAAAATTTAATTTGAATATTACCTAAAGCAATATCAGATAAATTATAAGTAAATAAAAATAAATTTTTTTCATTATTTATATCTTTATTATTTGTTTCTCGCAAAATATCTTTTTTATAATCTAACATTAATTTATTATTTTTTTTTGATAAAGAAATAGTTTTTACAATATTTTTAATTTCTAATTGTTTTAAAAATTGTTGAATTTTGTTAAAATAACTAGCTTCACTCAATTCATAATAAGGTAAAATAATAATTAAATTATTTAAATCTTTTTTTAAATTTATAAAAACTTTATAAACAACCATTAAAGATAAAAAATCTTCAATGCTATTTGTAATATTTAAAATTACTTTAGCTTCTGGCAGATAATACAATTTACTTTGTAAAGAACAAACTTGAAGCATATCGGCTATTTTTAATTGTTTAAATAAATTATTTTTTGGAATAAAAGGCAAGCGATCTAAATTATTTTCTAAAATATATTTTTTAGTTTCCTTTAATTTAAAATTAACTTTTTGAAATTTAAAAAATTTATTAATTATTTGATCGCCATAAGTAGTATCAACTATTCTTTGATTTTTAATAGAATCAAGACAAACATCTACAACCAAACTAACATCTGGTTCAAATAAATGTTTTTCACCTATCAATTCACCTAAAACAGCAGCTATTTTATGATTAGAAAAAACAGCATCTGTTGATGATTCTGTTATTCCACTACTAGTATAAAAATATCCTCCTATTTGTTTACGAGAATGATCTATTACAGCCATTAAACGTTGTTCTGTTTTACCAATATGTTCAGTAGAAGATGATAAATTAAAAATTATATGAGCTCCATTCAAAACTAAAAGATCACTAGGAGATTCTATAGTCCATAAATCTTGACAAATTTCAACTCCAAAAATTAAATCAAACTCTTTATTAATAAACAAAATATCACCAAATGGAACTTTTTGTCCTAATAAAATAATTTCCGTTTGAGAAAAATTTTTTCCTGATTGAAACCATCTTTTTTCATTAAATTCTTTATAATTTGGAATAGTTTTTTTAGGAATAATACCTAAAATACGTTTATTTTGTATAACTATTGCTACATTAAAAATTAAAGTGCCAATGACTAAAGGTATTCCTAAAATATAAACTCCTTCAAAAGAAGTAGTATTTATTAACCATTCTAAAGCTTTAATATTTTCTTCTAAAAAAGCAGTTTTAAAAAATAAATCTCCAGCACTATAACTACTTAAACAAAGTTCTGGAAACAATACAAAACTAGATAAACTCAAATTTATAACTTTTAATATTTTTTCAGCATTAATAAAAGGATTACAAATTCTAATATCAGGACTAGATAATTCAATTTTGATTAAACCATTTTTATACATAATTATAATTTTAAAAAAACCTTTCTATATTTTTTTAAAAAAATTTGATTATATTAGTATTCTTAAAAATTTAATTAAAAAAACAATTTATAATTTTAAATTATTAAAAATATCATCAATATTAATATAATTATATATATTTTTTAATAAAATCTTATAATAAAATTCATATTTTAAAATTTGACATTTTTTTTTAACTATATTATAATTAAATTTGATGTTATATACAATAATTTATTATTTTTAAAAAATTAATAAAAATATCATTATTAAAAAACATCATTTATAAAACATAGAAATTTAATTAAAATATAATAAATATTTTTTATGAAATTTTTAATATATTTTTAAAATTTAAAAAAGAGGTGAAGATATTGTTTAGACCTTTAGAAGATAATGTAATTTTAGAATTTAAAATTGAAAAAAATACCACAGATAGTGGAATTATTGTAAATACTCAAGAAAAAGAAAAATCATCTGTAGGAATAGTTATAGCAGTAGGACCGAAAGTATCAGAAATTAAAAAAAATGACGAAGTAATTTACAAAAATTATTCAGGTAATAAAATTAAAATTGAAAATAAAGAGTATTTAGTAATTTCTTCCAAAGATATTTTAGCTTTATTGTAAAATAATTTAAAAAAAGTTTGTAAAATAAATTTTTAAAATGAAACAATAATAAATGATTAAAAAAAATTAATTGATGAAAATATTAATAATTAAAAAAATAAATTAAATGTGAAAGGAGTAAATTTTTAATATGGCAAAAGAAATTATTTACAATAAAGAAGCAAGAAAAGAACTTCTTAAAGGAGTAGATATTTTATCAAATACTGTTAAAGTTACTTTAGGACCTAAAGGACGTAACGTTATTCTAGAAAAAAATTATGAATCTCCTTTAATCGTTAATGATGGAGTTTCTATTGCTAAAGAAATAGAATTAAAAGATTCTTTTCAAAACATGGGGGCTAAATTATTATATGAAGTTGCTTCTAAAACAAATGATAATGCAGGAGATGGAACTACAACTGCTACTCTTTTAGCTCAAAAAATGATTCATCGTGGTTTCAAAGCAATAGATTTAGGTGCTAATCCTGTTTTAGTAAAAGAAGGAATAGAAAAAGCGACAAAACAAGTTATAGCAAAACTTTTAGAAAAATCAAAACCAGTAATAACACAAGAAGATATCGAAAATGTAGCTTCTATTTCTTCTGGAAGTAAAGAAATTGGAAAAATAATTGCTTTAGCAATGCAAAAAGTAACCAAAAATGGCGTTATTAATGTTGACGAATCAAAAGGATTTGAAACTAAATTAGAAGTAGTTGAAGGTATGCAATATGACAAAGGTTATGCTTCACCTTATTTTGTTAATAATAGAGAAACTATGTCAGTTGAATTAGAACAACCTTTAGTTTTAGTAACAGATCATAAAATAAATAATATTCAAGAAATTTTACATTTATTAGAAGAAGTAGTAAAACAAGGTAAGTCATTATTAATAATTGCTGATTCTGTAGAAAATGAAGTTACCAGTATTTTAGTTATCAACAAAATGAAAGGGACATTTAATATAGTTGTTACTAATGCGCCTGGTTTTGGAGATAATCAAAAAGAAAATTTACAAGATATTGCTATTTTAACTCAAGCTAAATTTATTTCTAAAGATTTAAATATGAATCTAAAAGATATAAAAATAAAAGATTTAGGTAATGTTCATAAAGCATTAATTAAAAAAGATAACACTGTTTTAGTTGGAGCTCACAAAACTTCTGCTTTAAAAGAAAGAATTAAAGAAATCGAAATCCAATGTGCTAATAATGATAACGAATTTGAAAAAAACAACTTAAAAGAAAGATTAGCTAAATTATCAGGAGGAGTTGCTTTAATTAAAGTTGGAGCAGCTACTGAAACAGAATTAAAAGAAAAAAAATTAAGAATTGAAGATGCTTTAAATGCTACTAAAGCAGCTATAACTGAAGGAATCGTTGTAGGCGGTGGTAAAGCTTTAATAGAAATTTATAAAGAATTAAATGTTAAATTAACCGATTCTAATCCAGATATACAAAAAGGGATTAATGTAGTTATTGAAAGTCTTTTAGCGCCAACATATCAAATTGCAGAAAATGCAGGTTTTGATGGTGATCATGTAATTCGTAAACAGTTATCTGAAGAAGAAAATTTTGGATTTGATGCCAAAGAAGGTATTTATACTAATTTATTAAAAAAAGGTATTATTGATCCAACTAAAGTGGCTCGTCAAGCAGTTCTAAATGCAGCCTCTATTGCATCATTAATAATAACTACTGAAGCAGCAGTAGTAACAATAAAAGAAAACGATAATAATAAAGAAAATTCTATGATGATGCCAGAATAATAAAATTTAAATATTTTATTAAAAAAATAATATAAAAGCTAAATTATTAAAAAAATAATTTAGCTTTTTTTATATAAAAAATAAAATAAATATAAAAGTAAAATAAAAATTAATACATTTTAGATAAACCAAATTTTTTTGAAACCAAAAAAATTATCAATTTTAATAAAAAAATATATATCTTATATAATAATGATAATAAAATTATATAATTTTTTAATTATGAAGTGTACCAGAAAAATGGAACTACTAAAAAATACAAAAATAAAAAATCATTTATTAAATTTAATCGAATGATAACTAAAAAAAATATTTTGTCAAATTTTTATTAAATCTAACTTAATTATTTTTTTATAAAAGTTATTTTCCCTTTCTAGAATTTTTAAATTTAATTTCTTATTTTTTATTAAACCAAAAAATAAAAGTAAAATCAATTAATTTTTTTAAAAAATTTAAAAAAAACAAAAAGAAAAAAGAAAAAAAATTATTTGTACATTAAGTTATATACATTAATTATTATTTTTTATATCTTTTTTTAAAGATATAGATATAGTTTTTGTTTTTAAATTTTTAAAAATGCTTTAAAAGACATTTAAACTTTTTTAAAAATCTTGTTAAATAATTTAATTATTTTTTTTAAAACTATATTTATTTCTACTTTTTTAATTTTCTAATAAAACCAAAATACAAAAAAAATAGATATAAATTGAACTAAAGGCGTTTTTTAGCACAATTTATCCCTAATATTTTGTAAGTTTTTGAACAAACGGCCGGAGCGATCACTATTATCTAACAATAACCATATTTCAAAAGCATCTTTAAGTGGTTCTAATTGAGCTTACTGTATTCCCCTCAGTAACTAATATAATGGTTACTTTTTAACTAACAATTGGCTTTTTAACTAATAATAAATCCTTGTTCTAATTTAGCTTTAGCTTTTTGTAAGTCGACTTTTTAGTTGCATTCGTAGTGGTTGCAATTTCAGCTTCTAATATTAAAATATGTTTTTTTAAACCGGTTACTAAATCTTTATATTAAGTATTAAATATTCTTTAAAGAACAAAATATTAGATAATTTAGTTATTTTATTTAAATTGTATAAAGCATTAAAAGCAATCAATGTTGGCCCCCCACCATATAAAATCGTTAACAAAATATGTTTAACAATTTTTCAACAAATATTAAGAGTTAAAATTTAACGCTGTAAGTAATGTTACCACTAGTTTAACCGTTTTATTTGATTGCCGCAACTGGTTTTTTAACAGTTAGGATAATTTTAGCTTTTTTACCAAGGTTTAATTTGTATTTTTTTTGCATTAATTTGAAATTTTTTTCTTTTTTTGTCATGTTTGCAACCTCTTTTCATAGGTGATTTTTTTATTTTTCCCCTTTTTATTTTTTGTAAATAATTTCGTAAATTATTTAAGTCATGTTTAAAGCTAAAAAAACTACCTTCTTTATAAGGTAGCTTAATAAAATTAATGTGGTTTGAATATATAAAAAAATTCTCATTTAAGAGAATTAATTGATTTTAGTTATATTTGAATTTATATTTCAATAAAAATACAAATAAGTTTAAATTAAAATATTACATTCAAAACATTTTAATAATACAGTTTTTGGGAATTTAATTCAAAAAATAATATTACTAAAACATAATTATAGTTAAAAAATAATTTTTATTCATTTTATTTGTTGCAAATGTATATTAATTAAAAAATTCATTAATTAATAAATATTAATAATTATTTATTTAAATATAGATTAACATATTCTATATTAGAATATTTTTTAATATTATCTAAAACTTCTGTTTTATTTTCTATTGTTAGATTATAATTTATAGTAATATTTTTTTTTAATTTATATGGTAAAAAATTAATACAACCAAAATCATTCTTCATACAATTTAACCAACTACTTATATATCTTTCTTTAGACTCTGTTAAAAATTTAACATCCGCTCCATTATATTTTTGTCTAATTATATCAGCTATATCTTTATTCTTTATATTAATTATTTTATGACTATTATTTTTTTTACGCCATGTTTCAAATGAACTCAATAAAGTATTTATAAATTCCGAATACCAATTATTATAAATAGTAAAACAAAATTCTTCAAAAGGCAAATTAGCCATTCGAAATCCTTCATTAGAAGGAATATTGTTGAAAGGAGTGATTAAACCTAATGATGTCAAAGAAATAAAAACATTACGTATGCATTTTGAATTAGGTGTTTTATATTTTGATAAAAAATTATTTTCATATTTTTTTCTTTTAATTTTTGAAATACTTTGATTAAGTAATGTATCTTTTAAAATTTCTTTTAAAACTATATACATTTCACCAATCCTAATATCTTTAAAAAAATAAGGCGAAATCATAATAAGATTTTTAGATTTTTTTTTCTTAGAAATATGTTTATTATTTAATATTGTAGTACAATAATTCTTATTATTAATAATAAGAATATTTATTTTTTTAGGATAAGCAAAATTACAAATGTTTAAATTCTTTAGTAAATCACTCATTATGCAAAGCAAAAAAAAACATTTTTTATTAAAAGTTTGTATAATTTTTCTTGTTTTAAGATATTCATATTGAAATATTTTACCAATAACTCCAACATATTCTTTAATTTCAATATCACTTCCTTTGCATTCTAAAATAGCTAAAATTTGTTTGTCTTGATTTAAAAAACAAAAATCGGGTTTAATTCCATTAATAAATGTAACTTCAGAAATAAACTTCATTTTTTTAATATGCAAAAGATTTAATATATTTTTGCGCACAATTTCATTATGCAAAATAAGTTGTTTTATTTCATTTTCTATCATTAATTTCATCCAAAAAAGTTTTAATTGAAAATGCAATAGCAGTTGACAATTCAATGGGTACTGCATTACCTACTTGTTCACAACGATTAGTATGGCTACCAAAAAATTTATAATCAATAGGAAAACCAGTAATGCAAGCGGCTTCTCTCACGGTAATACTTCTATTTTTTGTTGGATGAATTGGAAAAGCACTATGTCCTGGAACCAACGTCATACTTGGTTTATTTCTAGATAATCTTCTATTACATCCTCTAGAATGAAAAACACTTAATTTTAAATTTTGAGGCAAAATATTCATAACGCTTTTTACACTACCACCTTCAGGAATATAAGAAAATCTAGAAACAGTTCGTTGTTTATGTATCATAGGTTTATTGTCTAAATCTTGTTTATTGGAATAGTCTATTAAAGCTAAAGCGTCAGCAACTGTTTTATACGGTTTAGGATTTTTTACTATTGGCAAAAATTTTTTTCCAATAGGATTATCATATTCAAAATGAGTAATTATAGGAAATTTATATTCTTTTTGAATATCATTTTTTATTGCTACTATAATTAAACGATTTCGATCTGTTGCAGAACCATACCAAACTGAGTTTAAAATATGATAATAAATACGATATCCTAATTTTTCATATCTTTGTTTTAAATCTTGAAAAACAGAGATAAGTACATTTTTTTGTTTTAAACTTTTAACAAATTTTTTTCTTTTTAATTTAAGTATTTCTAAAATTTTATTTTCTTCTGAAAAATCTAAATTTTTTTTGCGTTTGGTTGCTTTTTGATGTTTTAATTTACTAATATTTCGCCATAAAATAGTAATTTCATTTTGAAAATTAGGAATATGTTCTCGTTTAAGAACTTCGGAAGTAAAAAAAGTAGGGACATTTTCAATAATAGATATTTTAGGATTTAATTTTTCAACTAATTTTAATTGTTCTAAATAAAGATAATTTCTTTCATCGGCTAAATTTCGTTCTCCAGCCAAACTAAAACCTTTACAAACCACTCCTCCAAACAACACGTCTAAAGAAGTAATATTTTGAGAAATTTTTTCTTTGCTAATATTTTTAATGTCTTCACACTCGATAACTTTAGATAAAATAGGGAAATTATAATTAAGTGTTCGAACACATTCAGAACAAAAATCATTTAAATAAACAGTTTTAAAACCATTTTTAAAAAAACCTAAATGAGATCCACCAGCACCTACGAAAGTTTCAGCAATAGTATATTGATTTTCAAACATAATATTTTCTCTTTTTGTTTATTTTTATTTTCTTTAAATTGAAATTTTGTTGTTATATATAAACTAGTTTTTTTTAAAGTATTTTTTAATAACTATATTTGATTTATAACATAAAAAAAAAATTTATTTTATTATTTTCATCATTTTTTCCTTTTTATAATTATTTTTATTATTATTGTAGTATGTTTGTTTAAATAATGCAAATGATTTGTTTAATTCAGCAAGTTGTTTTGATATTTTTTTAAATTTTATTTATTAATTTCGTTTTTAATTTTTTTAATTTTAAATATAAAAAAAACACCGTTAAAGGTGTTTATTTGATTAAAAAAACGAAGAAAAGTGTTATATTTTTTTAGAATATTTAAAAAATTAATTAATTTTAATTCCTTTATATTAATAAATATATTTATTAATAAATTTATATTTTTAATATCAAATAAAATAAAATGTGAAAAAAATAAATTAACATTATAAAAAATAAAAATTTTTAGTATTTTAATTTTTTAAAAATAAAATAAAAACAAAAAAAAATCTAAATGGTTTTTTATTTTTTTTAAAAAAAAGATCGACAAAATATCGATCTAATTAATTAAATTATTTAATTTTAAAAATTACAAAGTTTTAAAACAAATCTAAAAAAATAATATGATAAATTATTTTTTAAAGAAAGTTTATTTTTTTAAAAAAAATGAAATAAAAATAAATAAAACAATTCAAAATTAGAAAATTTAAATAAAAAATATTATTTTATTAATTTATTTTAATAAATAAATTATATCAAAAGATTAATTAATATATTTTACTTGTTTTATTTATAAGTTTTTTTTAAAGAAATAATTTCATTAAAATTTAATATTTTTTCTTCCACTTTATCAAAAACAAAATAACCGTTTCTAATAAATTGAAATTTATCCAAATGTTTAAAATTTTTAAAAGAACTATCTAAAAATCCCACTTTAATTTCTAAAGATTTAAAATTAAATTCTGATTTCAAATCTTTAGGTTTTTCAGTTTTATATATAGACGTAAAAAAATTAAAATTAGCTTTTTGTGCTGTACTAACTTCTACAAAATGAATAGTTCCGTTAGGTTTTCTTTCGTTAAAACCACTACCACTTTTTGTTTTAGGATCATAAGTAGCTAATAATTCAATAATTTCACCATGATTATTTTTAATAATATCATAAACTTTAATGAAATAAGCATGTAATAATCTTACTTCACCATTTAAAAATAATCTTTTATATTTTATATCAGGTTTATTAATTTGAAAATCTTCTTTTTCTATATATATTTCTCTAGAAAAAAAAATCTTTTTAGTTTGAAATAAATAACCATTATTTTCTTGAAATTCTAAAATTTCTTTTTGGTTTAAAGGATAATTAGTAATTGTTACTTTTAAAGGATTTATTACAGCCATCATTTTAAAAGTTTTAGATTGTAAATCATCTCTTACAAAAGATTCTAACATACTTTTTTTTACTTTAGAATTATTTTTAGATAAGCCAATATTTAATAAAAAATTTTTAATAGAATCAGGGGTATAACCTTTTCTTCTTAAACCAGACAATGTAGGAATTCTCGGATCACTCCAACCATTAACTAATTTATTATCTACTAAAAATTTTAAATTTCTTTTACCTAAAATAAAATCGGTAATATTTAACTTACCAAATTCAATTTGAGTAGGAATATGAGACATTTCTGTTTCTTTAATAACCCAATCATATAAAACTCTATGATCTTCAAATTCTAAAGAACATAATGAATGACTAATTTTTTCAATAGCGTCTTCTAAAGGATGTGCATAATCATATGTAGGAAAGATGAACCAATTAACATTTTTTAAAGTTTTAGCATTTAAAATACGATATAAAACAGGATCTCTTAAATTAATATTAGGACTTTTCATATCTATTTTAGCTCTTAAAACTTTTTCACCCTCTTTATAAATTCCTTGTTGCATTTTTTGAAAAAGTCTTAAATTTTCTTCAATACTACGATTACGATAAGGAGAATTTTGACCAGGTTCGATTAAATTACCACGAGTTTGAAATATTTCTTTAGAACTCAAATCATCTACAAAAGCTTTATTTTTTTTAATCAAAATTAAAGCTCTTTCATACATTTCTAAAAAATAATCAGAAGCAAATAATATTTTATTGGGTTCATAACCTAGCCATTTAATATCTTCTAAAATAGAATTAACATAAATTTTATCTTCTTTAATAGGATTAGTATCATCATATCTTAAATTAGTTTGTCCATTAAAAAATTTAGCTAATTCAAAATTAATAAAAATAGCTCTTGCATGACCTAAATGTAAAAAACCATTAGGTTCAGGAGGAAATCTTGTAATAATTTGATGGTATTTTTTTTTTTTTAAATCTTCGATCATAATTTTTTTAATAAAATTAGATTGTTTTTGCATTTTTTTCATCCTAATTTAAAAAGATAAATTAGGTTTACCTTCCCAATGATAATTTTGATTAAATTTTAATTGATATTTAAATTGATAATAAGCTGCAATTCCAATCATAGCTGCTTGATCACCACAATATTTTAAACTAGGTATAATAACTTTTAATTGAGAAAATTCACTTACAAATCTTTTTCTTAAACTATAATTAGCAGCAACTCCGCCTGTAATAATTAATTGTTTAAAAAAATATTTTTTTAAAACTCTCTTTGTTTTTTCTACTAAAACATCAATAACACTAGATTGAAAAGAATTACAAATATTTATTTTTTCTTTTAAATCAAAATTATTTTTAGAAACTAAGTTAAATATTGAACTTTTCAAACCAGAAAAACTAAAATTAAAATTATCATTTTTTAAATAAGGACGAACGAATTTAAAAGTATCCTTACCTTTTTGAGCTAATTCATCAATAATAGGACCTCCGGGATAACCAAAACCTAAAATTCTAGCAACTTTATCATAAACTTCCCCAACAGCATCATCACAAGTAAAACCTAACTTTTTAATTTGTAAATAATTTTCTAAAGCTAATAATTCTGTATGTCCACCCGAAACAACCAAAACTAGAGCCGGGAACTCAATCTCATTTTCTATTTGTGCCGAATAAATATGTCCTAATAAATGATTAATACCTAAAACTGGTTTTTTATAAATATAACCAAAAACCAAAGCGCAGTTAATCCCTACTAATAAAGAACCAATTAAACCTGGGCCTTGTGTAAAGGCAACTAAATCAATTTCTTGAGGTTGAATATTTGCTTCCTTTAAAGCTTTTTCCAAAACTAAAGTAATATTTTTTACATGTTCTCTAGATGCTAATTCAGGAATAACACCGCCGTTTAATGAGTGCTCTTTTATTTGAGAAAAAACAATATTAGAAAGAACTTTTTTACCGTCTTTAGTTATAGATGCACTAGTTTCATCACAACTAGTTTCTATCGATAAAATTATCATATTTTTTTCCTTAAATTTTTAAATTTTAACTAAATAATTAGGAACTAAAGTATGTACGTTTTTAACTTTTTTGGCATAAAAAAAAACTTTTTTCAAATCTAATTTAATATTATCATTAGTTATTAAAATGTGATTTGGATAATTATCTAAAAAAACTTTATTATATCTACCTTCTGGTAAAATTATTTCATTATTTTTTAAACTTAAACCAAAAAAAAAATTATTTCTCGCATCTATTAAAGGAGTTAAATATTTTTGGAGATATCCACTAGTTAAAAGAATTAAACTATTAATTTCTAATAAAGGTATATTAAAAGATAAAGCAATTATTTTTGATGTTAAAACAGCAATTCTAGTACCCGTATAAGAACCAGGACCTGTTCCTACTAAAATACCATTTAAATCTTTTAAATTTATTTTATTTTCTTGTAATACTGCATCCATCAAAGGAACCATATTAGCAACATAATTTTTTTGGCCAATTTTTTTTTTAAAAGTTTTTATGCTACCATCAATAACCAAAATAACAATTTGAACTTCAGTAGAAGTATCTAAAATAAGAAAATTTTTCATTTACTTTATAACATTACCTTTACTATAAGCTTTTATTTTATAATATTTTAATTTAATTCAATTAAAATATTTCTTTGATTTTCACTTAAATAATCAATTTTTACCCTAAAATTAAAATTACTAAATAATTTTCTTAAATCTTGATAAGTTTCAATAACTAGAACATCCCCTGTTTCAACTTCTTCTAATAACTCTTCTAAATTTTCAAGTTTCAAAATAAATCGATAAATATCTAGGTGATGTAAATTCCTTTTAAAACCAAAATAAGTTTTCATTAAAACAAAAGTAGGACTATTAATATTGTTTTTTATGCCTAAAGCTTGAGCTAAACCTTTTGTAAAACAAGTTTTACCCGAACCCATTTCACCCTCTAATAAAATAATAACTGTTTTTTTAATAAATTTAATTTTTTGTCCTAAAAATTTACCTATTTCTTTAGTTTCTTCAAAAGAATTAGTTTTTTTTGTTATTATTTTTTTATTTTTTATTTTCATTCAAAAACTTTTAAACTTCCTTGAATTTGAAAATTTTTTATATTAAAATTTAATTAATTAAATAAATATCTTGTTGATAAAAAATTATCATTACTTTATCAATAACATTAAAAAGACCTCGAAAAATTTTTTTAGGAACATCAATAAAAATTTCTAAAAAACCTTTTAATAAATTTCCAGAAAATAAATCATAAACACCTTCATTACATTGTTCTATAACAATATTTAAATTTTCATTAATAGAATTATTTATTTTTTCAATAATTAAAAAAATTTCTTTTAAAAATATAATTCCTGGCCCTAGAAAAGTTTTTTTTTCACCAAAATATAAAAAATTTTCTTTAATTTTTTCCAATCGATCTAAATTAAATTCTATAAAATTTAAAATTTCTATATTTAAAGTTAAATTTGTTTTAATTTCGATAAATTCTAACATTTTAATTAAAAAATTTTCAAATAAAACACTATTAAGTAAATTTTGTAAAATAAATCCTGAATTTTTAGATAATTTTTTAAAAATATTTTTGATGCAAACATTAATTCTTTGAGAATTTATTTTTTTAAAAGTTTTTAATTTAATTTTTTTTAAATCTTCTTTTTTTATAAAATCAAATTGAGAAATTTGTTCTAATAAATCATAATTATTTTCTTTAAAATCAAAGTTAATATTTTTATTTTCTAAAAACCAAAAAAAATAAATATTTATATAATCAATATATTTATTTTTACTAATATTTGTATTTTGAGATGATAATTCTTTTAGTGATGGTTCTAAATAAATAGCCATTAAATTTGAATTAATAATTGAATTATCAATTTCAATTAAACTTAATATTTTTTTTTGTGAAAAATCAAAATTTTTTATATTTTTTTGTAAATATTCTTTTATATCTTTTTTATTAGAATTTTTTCCTAAATAAACATCAAATGTTTTAACTTCTTTTTCTATTTCTTCATTTAAACCATAAATAAAATTATAATTTAAAATTGCAAAGAAAAAAAATAAAATAAATAATGAAAATTTAATAATTTTAAAATTTTTAAAATACTTAATCATTTTTTTACCACACTTTTTTATATAAAAAAGAAAATTTAGTTTATATTAATAAACTATAATTATTATCAACAATAAATAAAATATTTAACTAAATAATTTGAAAAAATATTTTTTTAAAAAATTTCAATCAAAGTTTCATCATTTGATTCTTCTTTTTTAATCAAAGTTTTTTTAATCAAAGCTGTTGAAGATACTTTATCACTTTCTTCAAGTGAAATTAAAATATTTCCTTGTGTTACTTTAGATTTAGTCAAAGGTATTTGTTTAGTATCAATTCTAACTACTTTTCCATGATCAGAAAAAATAATTAATTCTTCATTTTGATAAATAGTTAAAAGTCTTACTAATTTACCATTTCTAGAAGTTATTTTTAATGTTTTAGTACCTTTACCACCACGATTTTGATTACGATATTCATTAGCTTTAGTTATTTTTCCATAGCCCTTTTCAGTAATAACTAAAATATTTTGTTTTTCACTATCAACTACAGTCATACCGATAATTTCTTCTTCTTCTTTTATTTTAATACCTCTAATACCTGAACTTTTACGTCCTGTTTGTCTAATTTCAAACTCATTAAAACGAATAGCTTTACCATCAGAAGCAGCTAAAATAATATCTTGTTCACCGGTAGTTCTACTAACAAATAAAACTTCATCATTATTTTTTAAAACAGCAGCTATTTTACCATTTCTACGAACATTTTCAAAATCTTTTAAAGAATTTCTTTTTATTAACCCTTTTTTAGTCACTAAAACTAAATAATTTTTTTCTTCTTTAAAATCTTTTACACTTGTTAAAGAAGTTAAAAATTCATTTTCTTCTAAAGGTAATAAATTAACTAAAGGAATACCTTTAGAATAACGTGAACCTAAAGGAATTTCATAACCTTTTAACTTATAAATTTTACCTTTATTAGTAAAAAATAATTGATGATCGTGAGTAGAAGTAATTAAAATATGTTCTAAAAAATCATTTTCTTGCATTTTTAAGCCTGATACACCTTTTCCACCACGATTTTGTTTTTTATAAGTATCAAGGTTTAAACGTTTAATATAACCTCTATGAGTAACTGTAATTAAAATTGTTTCTTTATTAATTAAAGATTCATCTTCAACTGTTAAATATTGTTCATTACTAATAATAGATTTTCTTTTATCTTGGAATTGATTTTTAATTTTCAATAATTCTTTTTTTAAAATTTTTTCTTTTTTAGTTTGTGAACTAATAATGTTTTCACATTCTAAAATTTTTAATTTCAAACTTTCTTCTTCTTTTATAATTTTTTTTATTTCTAAATTAGTAATTTTTTGTAAACTCATTTCCAAAATAGCTTTACTTTGAATTTCATCAAAATTATAATTTATCATAATATTTTTTTGTGCTTCTTTAACATCATTAGAATTTTTAATAATTTCTAAAACTTTATCTATATCATTAAGAATAATTGCTAAAGCAGTAATCAAATGTTTTTTTTGTTTAGCTTTATTTAATTCAAATTGTTTTTGACGATTAATAACATCTATTCTAAAAAGAAAAAATTCTTCCAACATATTTTTTAAAGAAACTATTTTAGGAACACCATTAACTAATGCTATCATATTAAAACAAAAAGAAGTTTGCAATTGAGTATGTTTATATAAATTATTTAAAATAATTTTAGGTTCAATATCTTTTCTCAATTCAATAATAATTCTCATACCTCTTGCATTATTAGATTCATCTCTTAAATCAGTTATACCTTCAATAATTTTTTCTTTAACCAAAAAAGCAATTTTTTCAATTAAACTAGTTTTTTTTATTTGATAAGGAATTTCTTTAATTATTATAATTGGTTTATTTTTATCAGAATAAATAATTTCTGTTTTAGAACGAACAAATATTCTTCCTCTTCCGGTTTCATAAGCTTCTTTTAAACCTGAAATACCTAAAATTTCTCCTCCGGTAGGAAAATCAGGTCCTTTAATAAATTCCATTAAACCTTCAGTATCAATGTCTTTATTGTCAATATAACTAATTAAAGCATCTATTACTTCAGATAAATTATGAGAAGGAATATTAGTGGCCATTCCAACAGCAATACCAGTTGATCCATTTACTAATAAATTAGGAAAACTAGAAGGTAAAAAAACCGGTTCTTTTTCACTACCATCATAATTATCAATAAAATCAACCGTTTCTTGATCAATTTCTTTTAATAATTCCATAGATATTTTAGACATTTTAACTTCAGTATAACGCATAGCTGCCGCGTTATCACCATCAATAGAACCTAAATTACCATGACCATCAATTAAAGGATAACGATAATTAAAATCTTGTGCCATTCTAACCATAGCTTCATAAATACTAGAATCTCCGTGAGGATGAAACTTACCCATTACATCACCAACAATTCTAGCTGATTTTTTATAACTAGAATGATAATAAACACCTAATTCATTCATTCCATATAAAATTCTTCTTTGAACAGGTTTTAATCCATCTTTAATATCTGGTAACGCTCTAGCCACAATAACACTCATAGCATAACTTAAAAAAGATTTTTTAATTTCTTGATTAATATTAATTTTTTTAATTTTCCCGATCAGATAATCTTCATTTTTTAACAAATCATTTTTTTTTGACATTTTTTAATCTCTTCTTTTTAAAAAATTTTTTTATTAAACATCTAAATCAGCGTAAACTGCATTATCTTGAATAAATTTTTTCCTTATAGAAACTTCTTCTCCCATTAACATATTAAAAACTTGGTCTGATTCTAAATCATTTTCTAAATTAACTTGCAAAAGAGTTCTAGTTTCTGGATTCATCGTAGTTTCCCAAAGTTGTTCAGGATTCATTTCCCCTAAACCTTTATATCTTTGAATATAAAATTTACCACTTATTTGACTTAAAATATTTTTTAATTCTTGTTCTTCATAAGCATAAGTTATTTTTTTACCATATTGAATTTTATATAAAGGTGATTTTGCAAAATAAATATAACCTTTTTCAATTAAAGCTTTTAAATTTCTAAAGAAAAAAGTTAAAAGTAAAGTTCTAATATGAGCACCATCAACATCAGCATCAGTCATAATAATAATTCTATGATAACGAACTTTTTCAATATTAAAATCTTTACCAAAACCAGTTCCTACCGCTTGAATTAAAGAAATAATTTCCTTGTTACTTAAAATTTTTTCTAAACGAGCTTTTTCAACATTTAAAACTTTTCCTTTTAAAGGTAATATAGCTTGATATTTAGAATCTCTTCCTTGTTTAGCAGATCCACCAGCCGAATCACCTTCAACAATATATAATTCTGATTCTTGTGGATTTTTATTATAACAGTCAGCTAATTTAGAAGCAAATCCTAAAGTTTCTAAAGGTGATTTTCTTCTTGTAGCTTCACGAGCTTTTTTAGCATCAATTCTTGCTTTAGAAGATAAAAAACATTTTTCTATAATTTTTTTAGCTTCTTGAGGATTTTCTAATAAATATTTTTCTAATTCTTCGCCAAAAAACTTAGAAATAATTTGTCTAACTTCAGAATTTAAAAATTTAGTTTTAGTTTGACTTTCGAAAGAAGGATTAGGGTGTTTTAAAGAAATAACTACAGTTAAACCTTCTAAAGTATCTTCACTAATAAAAGTAATATTTTTTTTAAACATATTTTTTTCTTTAACATATTTATTTAAAATTCTGTTAAGAGCCATTTTAAAACCTTCTTCATGTGTTCCACCATCATGAGTCGGAATATTATTAACAAAAGAATAAATACTACTATTATAAACTTCAGTATATTGAAAAACAATTTCAAAAAACATTTTTTCAAAAAATTTTTCTTGATAAAATTCTTTGTTTAAACTTATTTTATTTTTATTTAAATGTTTAATATATTCTTTTAATCCTTCTTTATAATAAAATTCAAATTTTTCTTCTATATTTTTTCTTTTATCAATAACAATTAATTTAATACCTTTATTCAAAAATGCTAATTGTTGCATTCTTATTTTCAAAGTTTCAAAATTATAATTTGTAGTTTCTTTAAAAATTTCATTATCTGGTAAAAAAGTAATAACAGTTCCTTTTTTATCAGTTTTACCTTTAATTTCTAATTCAGTTACTGGTTTCCCTTTTTCATATTTTTGAAAATATAATTTACCTTTTAAATGAATTTCAACTAAAAACCAGGAAGATAAAGCATTTACTACTGAGGCACCAACACCATGTAGTCCTCCAGAAATTTTATAAGAAGAATTATCAAACTTTCCACCCGCATGTAATGTTGTTAAAATTGTTTCTACTACTGTTTTATTAGTTTTTGGGTGAATATCTATAGGAATTCCTCTACCATTATCAGTTACACGAATAATATTTTCAGGTAAAACTTCAAGTGTTATTTCATTAGCATATCCTTCTAAAGATTCATCAATAGAATTATCAATAATTTCCCAAACTAAATGATTTAAACCTTTTTCATTTGTTGAACCAATATACATTCCAGGTCTTATTCTTACTGCTTCTAAACCTTCTAAAACTTGAATGCTATCAGCGTTATATATTTTTGTTTTTTTCAACATTTTGTTAAAAAATTACCTTTCTTTTTTAATAATATAAATATTTAATTTTTTTTTAATTAATTCATATATATATATATATATATATTTTAATATATTAATATTTTTTATATTAATTTATTTTTTGGAATAATTTTTATTATCATAAAAATTATTAATTTAATAAAGGAAGAATTAAATGTAAAGAAGTTGGATCTTCAGAACTGGTAATAATAAAAGGTTTTAAAGCAGATTGAAAAGAAATAGTAATTTCTTTAACTAAAAAAACTTTTAAAATATCTTCTAAATATTTTGCATTAAAAGATATTTCTATTTCTTCTGCTATAATTTCTTCTAAAGGCAAAATTTCTTCTACAATATTACCAATTTCATCATTATAAGAAGATATTTCTATTTTTTTTTCTTTTTTTATTTTTAATTTAACAATACTAATATCATTTATATCTTTGTTTGAAATAAAAGAAACTCTTTCTAAAGTTTTAATTAATTTTTCTTTATTTAATTTAATTTTATTTATAAAATTATTTTCTAAAATTTCTTGCGTTTTAGGAAATTCGCCTTCTAAAAGTGTTGTTTGAAAAAATAAATTATCAGTTTTTAAAAACATTTTTTTAGAATTAAAATAAATTTGTAAAATATCGTTTTCATAATATTCTAAAATTTTACTCAATTCTTCTAAAATTTTATAATGTATTACAATATTAAAATTTTTATAATCAAAATCTAATTTTATTTTTTTTTGACTTAAACGAAAATAATCAGTGGATAAAACTTTTAAAAATGGTTTTTGATAAATAAAATTTACGCCTGTTAAAATTGTTTTTTTTTCATCTTTGGCTGCTGATATTTTAATTTCTTTAATAATTTTTTTAAAAATATTACCTTTAATTTCAATTTTTTCTTTAAATTCTAAAAAAAAATTAATTTTAGGAAAATAATTTAAATTCATTAATTTTAATTTATATTCTAAAAGCTGTGTTTTTATATTTAATGAATTATTTTCAGTTTTTATCATTTCAATAAAATCACTGTTTATTTTTTTAATAATTTCAATAAAATATTTTCCTGAAATTAATAAACTTCCTTCTTCTTTGATTTTTAAATCTTTATTTTTTATTTTAATTGATGTATTGCCGTCAGTTGATTCTAATATTAAAAAATTTTTTTTAATTTTTATTTTAATTCCTAAAAAAATAGGAAAAAAAGTTTTATGAGGAATAATTTTTTGAATTTTTAAAAGTTGTTCTAAAAATATTTCTTTTTTAATTTTAAAATGCATTTTTTTTATATTTCCTCAGTTTCTTCTTTTGATTTTATTTTTTTTATAATAAAATCAACTGATTTTTTAAATTCTGTATTTTGTTCGATATTTTTTTCAATTTTTTTACAACCTTTAGAAATAGCGGAATGGTTTTTTTTAAAAAAATTTCCAATTTCATTATATGAAAATTTATACAATTTTTTAGATAGATACATTGATATATGACGCGGTAAAGTATATTTTTGATGTTTTTTTTTTCCCAATAATTCATTAATTTCAATATTATAAAAACTACTTATTATAATATTGATTTTTTCTAAATATTTTTTTTTATATGATTTATTTTTAAAATTATTTATTTTTCCTTTTAGAAGTGGTTTTAAAATTTCTTTAGCAATATTCAAATCAATTTCATCCTTATAAGTTTGAATATAATTAAAAAGTCTTAATAAAGCACCTTCCATTTCTCTAATATTATTGACAAAACAAGATGCTATTAATTCTAAAATTTCTTTATTAATTTTAATTTTTTTTATTTCGAATTCATACATTTTTTGATTTAGAATATTTATTCTATGTTTAAAATCAGGTTTTTTAATATCTATTATTAATCCAGCTTCAAATCTTGATATTAAACGCGACATTATGTTTTTTAATTCTGAAGTATTTTTATCACTAGTAATAACTATTTGTTTATTATTTAAATAAAGATAATCAAATAATTTAAAAAATTCTATTTGAGTTCTTTTAGCTTCAGACATTATTTGAATATCATCCATTAATAAAACATCAATATTTCTATATTTTAATTTAAAATTTTCTATTTTTTCTTCTTTTAATTGATTAATAAAATCTTCTATAAATTCATCAGCTTTAACATATAAAACTTTTTTTTCTTTATTGTTTTCAATAATTTTATTTCCTATCGAATGTAATAAATGTGTTTTACCTAGTCCAACATTTCCAAAAATATAAAGAGGGTTAATTTTAATTTTTTCATTTTCTGAAATTTTTTTAGACATCTCAAAAGCAAATTTATTGCTTTCGCCTATTATAAAATTTTTAAAATTATATTTTTGATTTAAATTTCCATAATTATAAATATTATATTCTTTTTTATCTATTTTTTCTTCTTTAATTTCGTTAATTTCATTTTTGGTTATAAATTTAAAATTTAAATTTTCTTCTTTAAAAAAAATTTTGGATATTTCATTTATTTTTGATAAATAAATTTTATAAATTTTATTTTTTATAAATTCATTTTCTGTTAAAATAAAAATTATTTTATTTTCATATTTATAAACTTTTTTAGTATTTTTAAAGGTTTCGTTAAAAACTTTATCACTATAAATTTTTGAAATTTCTTCTAAAATTTTTTCCCAGATATAATTATATTTTTTCATTATTAAAATTTAAATCTCTTTCAATTCTAATTATTAATTATTTATAAATTTTAAATTTTATAATTATTTTTTTTTCTTTCTATAACAATAATATTAACATATTTTTATTTTTTTATTTTTTTATTTTTTTTTAAAAAAATTTTTTTTATTTATTTATTTAATATATTAATTATTATTATTATTATAAACCTCTTTTTATGTTCTTATTTTTTTTTTACAAGTATTTTATGTTTAAAAATCAAAATTATAGGAACATTATAGGAACATTATAGGAACATTATAGGAACATTATAGGAACATAAAAAGAAGATATAAAATTTTTTATATTTTTTTAAACACATTTTTTAAAATAAAATAATAAAATTTTTTTTGTTTTTAAAAATAAAATAAAAATTTAAATGTTCCTTATTTTTTTTAAAAACATTTACTAATTTTAACAATTTAGGAACATTTTTTTATTACTTAAATAATTTGTTTTTATTTATTAATTAATAAAAAATATTAAGTTAGGAACAATTTTTTTAATTTAGGAACATTTTAAAAATTGTTCCTAGAATGAATTTTATTATTCGTAAATTACTTGTTTAAAAAAATTAGGAACATTTTTTTAAATTTTTAAAAAAAAATAAGTGTCTAATGTTCCTAATTTTTAAAATTTCAATTTTTTAAATTTTATTTGATTTAAAAATTATTGAAATTTTACTAAAGAAAATTTAATTTTAAATTATTTATTAATTTATTAATCAATTTTATAAGATTATTAATATTGTTAAAAGTACGTTTAATTAATGATTTAATCAAAAAATTTAAAACATTTTTTAATTATTTTTATTTTTAATTTATTCTTGCTTATAAAAACTAAATAATTAGAAATGTATAGAAATTTATTAGAAGATAAAAAAAGAATTTGTGTTGGAAAATATTTATTTAAAATTATTGTTATTTAAACATAAGTAATAACAAAGAATATTGGTAAAATTATATAATTTAAAAGATAATATTTAATTTTTATTTTTAGAAATAAAAATTAAATTATTTGTTTATTTAAAAAAAATTAAAATGTTTTAAAAGTTAAATTTACATTTTTAAATTTTATATTTATTTGAAAATATATAAATTATATAAAAAAAATTATGTATGGTATATTTATAAATGGCATATTTATAATATTTAAGTTTTCATATTTTAAATTTGATAAAAATAAAAATTAAATATTAAAAAAACTATAAAGAAAAAATAAAAAGGAGTATAAAATATATTTCATATAATGAACAAATTAAAAGATTTTATAAATCAAATTAAAAAATTAAATAAAGTTCAATTATTTTTTATTTTTATTTTTGTTTTATTATCGATTTTAATTGGAATTTTGTTTGCTAATGTATTTACTACTGGAATTAGTAATAAAAAATCAAATAAAACTAATTATATAAAACCAAATAAAATTTTTAAAGTAGTAACAGCTTTACCAAAAGTTGAAAGCATTTTAAATTCTTCGTGTAAAGATTATTTAGCAAAAAAATATAATATCGAATTACAAGTTCAACTACTTTCAAATAATTTTCCTGGAACAATTGATTTAGTGGAAAATAAACAAGCTGATGCTGTTATATCATGTCATACTCCTTGGCTTTTAGATAATCAAAGACATCAAAATAAATGGAGTAATATTATTCCAATTCAGCCTTTTTATGTTGCTAAATTTGGTATTTATAAACATAAAAATGATAATTTCGATCTAAAAAGTTTTTCAGTTAATGATAATTTTAAAGTATTAATTCCGAATGATCCTACAAATGTACATTTTGCTTTACTTTATTTGAAAGAATATGGTTTAGTAGAATTAAATGATAAAAATGATTTGTCAACATCTATGTTTTATTCTTTAAATGATTTAAAATCTGATTCTAAATTAAAAAATGAAAATTTTGAATGTAAAACTTATGGACAAATACCGCATGCATTTAAACAACAAAGTGAATATAAATTAGCTGTTAATTACCCTAATTTTATGAACGATAATAATTATGAAAAAATAATTAATGATAATAATAACAATGATGAATTTTTGTTAAAAAAAAAAGAATTTAATATTTTTTCAATTACTTTAATGTCAAGAGAAGATAATAAAGATAGTGAAAAAATAAAATATTTAAAAGAATCTTTACAACAAGATGAAATAATTAAATTTTGTGATGAACAATTTCCAAATACACAAATTATTATTAATAACAAAGATGATATAGACAAAATTATGCAAAATATAGAAGATATTATGAAAATATAGAAGATATTATGGAAAATTTTTTTGAAAGATTTTTAGCAGTTTTGTTTTATAAAGAACCAACAGTTAACCCAAACAAAGGAGAATCTTATTTAATTTTAAATGGTTTTTTAGAAACTTTAAAATTGATATTACCAGCTACTTTTTTTTCTTTTTTTATAGGTTTATTTTTAGGAATTTTTTTATATATGATTAGAATAAAAAAAACATATTTTAAAAATAAAATTTATTATTTTATAAATTTTATTTTTAATTTGTTAATGTCAGCTCCTTTTTTAGCTTTTTCTATTTTAATTATTAAAATTTTTTTAGGTCCATATTTGAATTTTTATTTTGGTTTTGAAGCTGCACTTTTATGTTTGATTTTTATATTAATTCCTATTTTTGCTCGTAATTGTGAACAAATTTTTTTAGAATTGGATGAAAATATTTATGAAACTTCTTATATGTTGGGTGCAAATAAACTGCAATTTATAAGATATTTTATAATAAGAGAATCTATTCAGAGTATAATTTTTAAAACAATATCACTTTTTATTAGTTGCTTAGCATATGCGAGTGTTTTAGGTCCTATTGGTATTAATGGTTTAGGAGAAATAGTTTATCGTTATGGTTTTCAATCTTTACCATATCAAAAAGATAGAAATATTTTTACAAGTCAAGATGTAATATTTGTATGTATTTTTATTAATTTTTTAATGGTATATATTGTTTATTTAATAGGAATTATTATTAATCATATAATAAATAATAAAAAATAAGTTATTATTTGAGTTTATTTAATAATTTGTTACAATGTTGTTATGGGGATGTTTTTGGATTTGCTAGTATCAATTGATTTTATAAAGCATATCTTGGTTATGCAAGTAAAAACATTGAGGTTTCAAATAAATGACGAAAATAATCATTCAGTAAAAGAACAAGATAGTAAATTTGTTCCATCATATTTGTTCAATAATAATTTACCTTCGATGAGAAGAGCTGTTTTATAATAAAAATAAATTTTTAAAAATTATTTATAATTATTTTAAAAAAATTCAAGAATATTGATTTAATTTTTAAATAACTTGAAAAATTTTTAAATATAATATAATATATTTTTTTAATAGTTTTAATTTATTATCAATAAAATTTATTCTAAAGTTTTATTAAATGTATTTTTAAATATTTGACATTTATTTTTATTTTTTTTCATTTAATTTAATTTTTTGTTTTTTTATATTAAATTAAAAATTTTAAAAAAAACTAAATATGTAGAAAATATAAAAAAGATTGATATTATACATGGGTTCGAATCCCATCATCTCCACCAAAATTAATATTTTAAAATCTTTATTGTTTAAATAATAAAGATATTTTATTTTTTAAACAATAAAGATTTTATTTTTTGAATAATATAATAATAACAAAAATAAATATTTAGTAATTATAATAAAAAACATTCTTAATAGAGTGTTTTTTTATTATAATTATTTTTTATTTTTTTAAAAATTTTAGTTAATTGAATATTTTGATTTTGTTATTATTTTTAAATACTATTTTAACTATGATATAATATTAATATAATATTTTTAAATATGTAAATTAATATAAATTTTTGTCCGGGGGATTTATAAAATGATAAAAATTGTTTATGATGGTTTAAAGTATGGTCAAGTTTATAATATGGCAAAAAATTTAAATTATTCTTTTTATCATGTAAAAGACCATTTATATAATTTAGAACTAAAAGAACATTTGATAAATGGTCTTCCTATTTTTCTTATTACTAAAAGTGTAAATTTTGGTGAAATTCCAAATGAAACTAAAATTTTTTTAGATAAACATTCTGCTTCAACTATAGGTGTTGCTGTTTCCGGAAATAAAAATTGGGGTTCTAATTTTGGTATGGCAGGAGATTTAATTGCTTCTAATTTTAAAATTCCTTTAGTTTTAAAGTTTGAAGGTAGTGGTTTTGAAGAAGATGTTTTGTATTTGAAAAAATGGTTATCTAATTATATTTATAAAAATGGTCAAAAAAATGTGATTCCTAAATGGATTATGTTGAATAATCAAGTTATTGATGAAAACGGGAATATTAAAGATTTAAAAAAAGATGAAGAAGCATTAGAAGTTTATTTGAAAGAAGAAGTAAAACCGAAATTAAAATATTTTTCTAGTTTAAAAGCTAAAATAGAATATTTATTAGAAAATAATTATTACGAAAAAGATTTTTTTAATCATTATACTTATGAACAAATCAAAACTATCTATCAAATAGCTTATGCCGAAAAATTTCAATTCGCTAGTTTTATGGGTATTTTTAAATTTTATAATGATTATGCTTTAAAAAATAGAAATAAAACCAAATATTTAGAAACTTATGAAGATCGTTTAGTTATTAATGCTTTGTATCATGCCCATGGTGATTTTGGGTTAGCTAAAAAATTAATCAAATCATTAATTCAACAAAATTTCACTCCTGCTACTCCAACTTTACTTAATAGTGGAAAAAAATATCGTGGCGAATTTGTTTCTTGTTTTTTAATTGAAGGTGGTGATTCATTAAATGATATTGCCCGTATTTTTGAATTTTCGATGCAACTTTCGAAAATTGGTGGCGGAGTTTCCATTAATTTAAGTAATTTAAGAGCCAAAGGCGAAACAATTAAAAAAAATGCTAATGTTTGTAAAGGAGTAGTTGGAGTTTGTAAATTACTGGATCATGGGTTTCGATATGCTGATCAAATGGGTCAAAGAAATGGTGCTGGGGCAGTTTATTTAAATGTTTTTCATGCCGATATTAAAGATTTTTTAAATACTAAAAAATTAAATGCTGATGAAGATGTGCGAGTTAAAACTTTATCGCTTGGAGTTGTAATTCCGGATAAAATGTTAGAATTAGCTAAAAATAATGAAATGATGTATATATTTTATCCGCATACTGTTTTTTTAGAATATGGTCAAAATTTTGCTGATATTAGCATTGATATGGATTATTGGTATGATATTTTAGTTAAAAATCCAAAAATTAAAAAGAAAATTATTAATCCGCGTAATTTATTAGATTTAATTGCTCAATTACAAGGTGAATCGGGTTATCCTTATATTATGTATTCTGATAATGTTAATAAAAATAATATGTTGAATTTACCAATTAAATTTTCTAATTTATGTACCGAAATTTTACAACCGACCGTTACTTCTCATTATGCTGATTATGATAAAAGAGAAGAAGATAAAATTGGCATGGATATTTCTTGTAATTTATCTTCTGGTCATATGGGTAATATGATTAAAAATAACGCCATTAAAGAAACAGTGTTTATGGCGATGGAATTAATGAATTCCGTTGCTTTAAATACTAATATTTCTTATGTTCCGGGAGTTGCCAAAGCTAATCGTTTAAATCGTAGTGTTGGCTTTGGAATTATGGGTCATCACGAATTTATTGCTAAGCATTATATTTTTTTTGGTAGTGCTGAGAATTTAGATTTAATCGACGTATTTTTTAACGCTGTTAATTATTATAGTTTATTACATTCCATGCAAAAAGCTAAAACTACTGGTGAAAAATTTTTTAATTTTGCTAAATCTAAATATGCTGATGGGAGTTATTTTAATAATCGCGGCGAAATTTTACCAAAAAGCACTAAAGTAAAAAATATTTTTAAACATATTAAATTACCTAGTAATCAAGATTGGGCCGAATTGAAAAAAAACGTGATTAAATATGGGCTTTATAATTCGCATCGTTTAGCAATTGCGCCGAATGGTTCAATTGGTTATATTATGAGTACGACGCCATCTTTAACTCCAATTAAACAATTAATTGAAGAAAGAACTTATGGAAATTCGAAAACCTATTTTCCGGTTCCTGGTTTAGAACAATTTTCTTTTATGTATGAAACTACTTATAAAATGAATAAATATCGTTTAATTGAAGTTATTGCCACCGCTCAAAAACATATTGATCAAGGCATTTCCTTTGAATTAGGCATTACATCGGATATTACCACTAGGGAATTACAAAAATATTATTTATATGCCCATTATCAAGGTATTAAAACTTTATATTATACGCGAACTCAAAAATTAAAAGTTAATGAATGTGAAGCTTGTGGGGTTTAAATAAAATAATTAAAAAATAAAAAAAAGAAAGTTTAAAAATGGAAAATAAAGATATTAAATATATTGGTGCCAATTGGAATCAATTAGAAGATCCTTATACTCATTTTTTTTATGAACAAAATTTAAGTCAATTTTGGCGTCCTGAAGATATTAGTTTACAAGGGGATTTACAAACTTGGAAAAATTTAAGTAAATTTGAACAAAATATTTATTCTAAAAATTTATTAATTTTAACTTTTTTAGATACTTATCAAGGTGATAGTGGGATGCTTATTATTTCTTCTTCATTTACAAAAGAAGAACATCAAAAAAAAGCGACACTTAATTTTATGGGTGCAATGGAAAATGCAGTGCATGCCAAAAGTTATTCAAATATTTTTATGACTTTATTAAATAGTAAACAAATTGATGATTTATTTTTGTGGGGCAGTAATCAACAACATTTACAAAATATTATTATTAAAATTATTAATATTTATGAAAATTTGGAAAAAAAAATTTTTCAACGTAAATATAATGATGAAAATATAACTGATTTAATTTTTAAAAAATATCAATGGAAAACTATGGTTGCTTCGGTTTTTTTAGAAACTTGGCTATTTTATAGTGGTTTTTATTATCCTTTATTTTTTTATAGTCAAGGTAAATTAATGCAATCAGGTGAAATTATTAATTTAATTATTCGAGATGAAAGTGTGCATGGAGTTTATATTGCTCGATTAGCTTTAAATATTTATAATTCTTTAGATAAATCAACTAAAGATGAATTATCAACATGGATGTATGATTTATTAAAATATTTTTATAAAGAACAGACTGCTTTGGTAAAAAGTGTTTATAATGAACAAGGTTTAGTTAATGATGTTAATAAATTTGTACGTTATAATGCTAATAAAGCTTTAATGAATTTAGGTTTTAATCCTTATTTTGAAAAAGAAGAAGTAAATCCTGTGATTTTAAACGGTTTGAATACTGAAACTAAAACTATGGATAACTTTTCTATGAAAGGTAATGGTTATCAAAAAATGAGATCTGAAAGTTTACAAGATGGTGATTTTGTTTTTTTTGAACCAAAAATTAATTAAATTTATTTTTTTTTAAAAATCTATTTACATCATTTTTTAAAATTTAATTTATTAGATCGATATTTTATCGATCTTTTTTTTTTTTAAAAAAAAGAATAAAAAATGTGATTAAATTTTTTATTTTTTTAAAAACTAATTTATTATATTATTAAAAAATTTAAATGATTTTCAACCTTCGAACTACAAAAATTTGATTTAATAAAGTTAGAATAATTATTAAAAAAATATAAAAAACTAATTTTATTGCTTATTTTTGTATTTTAGTTAAATGTAAAAAAACGTTTAATTAATGAATTTCATATTATTAAGATCTATAAAAAAAATATAATTATTAGTAATTTTTTTAAAACACGATTAATAAATTTTATTTAGCATTAATACAAGAAAATTAATGTAATAAATTATTTTTATTTTTTTAAGAAACTTTAGTTTTTATAATATTATGATGTTATTTTTATCATTTCATTTGTAATTGAAATTTTTTTATGTTAACATGTAAATATAAAGTTAAATATTATTAATAAAAAAGCATTTTATTTTTATTATTTACGCGATTTATTATAAAAATTTTTTTAAAAAAATAATTAAAATAACTTGAATTTCAAAAAAACTTTATCTTTTAAATATTTTTAAATATGATTAAAATATATTTTAAAATTAACATTATTTATAAAGAAAGAAGGTAAATATAAATTTGAAATTAAAAAATTTTTACCACCACAAGTAACCAAAAAAAAACCTAAAAGAAAAAAGACAAAAAAAAATAATAATTCTTTTATATTTTACATATTTAAAATAGTTAAAAGTATATTAATTTTATTTCATATTTTTTTATTTTCTTTTTTTAATTTATATCTTTTATATAAAATGCCTGGTAATAATTTTATAAAAGAAAATCCCATTTCTTTTGTAAAAAAAATTGATGAAGTATTAGAAACAGTCGGAAATTCAACATTACAAAGCACAAAAAACGATCTTTATGAAAAAATAAATTCTTTACAAAATGAAAAAAAATCTTTACAACAAGACATTGATAAAACAGACGAAAGATTAGAAAACAAAAAAAAAAGAATTATTGAATTGCAAGACGAAATAAATTCACAAAGATCATCCTTAAAAGAGATAAAAAAAGAATCTATAAATGATATACAAAAAGAGATACAAAATCAAACTGAAATATTAACAAAATTAAAAATAGAACGAGAAAATTTAACATTGAAACCACAAGTAACAGAAACTGTTTCAGTACAAAATCCTCCTTCTGATCAATCAATAGAAGAAAAAATAAAAAAAGATAAAATAAAATTAAAAAAATTCAAAAAAGAATTAAAAGCAAAAGAAGAAGAAGAATTAAAAAAAATCCAAGAAGAATTAAAAAAATTCAAAGAAGAATTAAAAGCAAAAGAAAAAACAAATCAATATATTTTAATAATTATGACTATTTCTTTTACTTTTATTTTTACTATTTCTTTACTTATTGGTTTAAATAAAATTAAAATTTTGGGATATGAAAGGAATATGAAAAAAAAATAATTATTTCAAAATAAATTAAAAATTAAAACTATAATTAAAATAAAAAAAGCTAAAATTAATTATTTCAATATAAAAATAATTTATGAAATAAAGAGTTAAATATGAATAAAATTAAAAAAATAAAATATATGTTTATTTCTTTTTTTTTATTTTCTTTGTTATTAATACAATCAACATTTATTGCTTCCGCAAATAATTATGAAAAAAAAATTGAAGTTAAATTTGAGATTTTAGCTAAAAATGAATTTGATTATAAAATAATGTATCAAAAATTGTGGGAAGAAATTTGTATTCGTAAAGGCTATAAACAACAACATACTACTACTAATGAAAAAATAATGAATGATACCAATTTTTTAGATGAAGGTTTTACAAAAATTTTTAAAAAAGATACATTTTATACTTCTCAAGAAATGTTTCAAGAAATGTTAATTCAATTAGAACAAAAAGAAGGATTTTTAAAAGAAATTTTTAAAGAATCAGAAATAAAAAAAAATAAATACACTTTGCATCAAATAATGCAATATTTATATTTTAAAAATAATGATAATTATAAAAGAATTGATAAATATATTATTAATGAAAAAAATAAACAATATATTATTAATGAAAAAGAAAAATATATTATTAATGAAAAAAATGATAAATTTGATTGTAAAACAGATATATTATTAGTAATTGATGTAAAAGATAAAAAATTTAAATTTTCGTTGAGAAGTACTATTTGGGAAGATTTTAGAGTTTTTGATTTAATTCAGTTTAAAGATGATGTTTATATCATGGATTTTAACAAATATAGAGATTTTGCAGAAGAAGAAATAGTAATTAAAAAAAAACCAATTAATGAGATTCCCAAATTAGAACTTGAAGATGAAACTAATAAAAAATTTAGAGGTAAATTAAAAAATCAAGATCAACAAGAAGAAATATACTATTTTAACACAATAGAAATAAAAAAAGAACAAGAAACATTATTAAAATATGAAGAAATAAGAAAAATTTTAGAAAATTCACAAACATTAGAGTCAAAACAAGAGGAATTTAAAAAATTTCTTAATAGTAGATTATATCCAAATAATTAATTTTTATTTAAATAAAAAAATTTTAAATAAAAAATATTAAATAAATAATTATGGGAAGAAGAGTTGATACTTCTTGAAAAAAAAAAAATTAAAATTTAATATATATAATATTATTTTATTTTTATTGTTAATTATTATTGCTATTTGTGCTTTATTTTATATATTACAAACATTGGGATTTTTAGATTTTAATAAAAAAAAATCTAAAATAGAATCAACCAATTCAATAAAATTAGATGATGATACATTAGAAGAAATCGAAAAATATTTAAAAAAATATTATAGAGAATATTATGAAAATTTAAAATCATTACAAAATCAAACAAATGAAAATTTTAAGTCCCAAATGCAAAACATTGTCACACAAATGGGAGGAGAAAATATTAATGAAAATTTAACAGAATATGAAGAAGAAATAGATAAATTGATATGTAGAGTTGGTGATTCTAAATATCAAAAACTAATGGGTTTAGACGAATTAATTGGTTTACAACAAGAAAAATCAGCTCTAAGTGATTTACAAACTTGCATGTCTTATTCTATTTCTTTACGAGAATTTAAACAAAAACCTCCAACTGGAGTTATTTTTCATGGAGTTCCGGGTACAGGAAAAACAACACTTGCTAGAGCTCTTGCTAAAACAACAAATTTTCACTATATTGAGATTGATGGAACTAATTTTCAAAAATATAATACTAAAGAAGGCATTAAAATGGTAAATGCTTTATTTAAAAAAACACAAAGTATGGATGGAGGAGTTATTGTTTGTATTGATGAATGCGAAAATACTTGGGGTAGTTTGAAAAAAGCTGAAAACCAATCTACTAAAAATATTGTTACAAAGTTTAAAAATTCTTTTACTTCTATTGAAAATCAAAATAATCAAAAACAAGTTTTTTGGATTGGAACAACAAATCATTTAGAAGATATAGACAATGCTATTTTATCTCGTTTTGATTACAAAATAGAAGTAAAACCTTTAGATTTACAAAGTCGAAAAAAATATTTTAATCAAGTACTTATTCAAAAATTAAAAAGAGATAATTTAATATCAGAAGATGCAATTCGTTATTTAATTGATACAATAGCGAATGAAATTGAAAATTTTCCTGAATTACAAACATTCCGTGATATGGAAACATTTATAAGAATATCAATTATTAAAGCAATTAAAAGAAATAAGGAAAATTCTGCAACACCAAAACAAATTATTATGGAAGATTTACGAGATGTTTTTATTAATAAACAGCAAGAAATAATGGATCAAAGAAAATGGCAAATAAAAAATACAAAATAATTTAAAAAAAATAAAAAAAGAAAGAAGTAAAAAATGGTTAAAAATAATAAAAAAATTATCAAGCAAATCATAATTATATTATTATTGACTTTGCCTTTAATAATCATTATATCTGTTTCTGGAACTCTTATGGCAAATTATCAAAGAATGTTAAAAGCAAATATTGAAATAACAAAAAGACCACCTGTTAGTGAAAGAAAAAAAGACAGCGAATTCATAATTAAAGAAACTGATGAAAGTACACATTCAATAGGATGGGAAAACCATGGGAAGACTTCATTAAACACAAACGAGGGAACTATTTTATTTGTTGAAGATTATCCTAAACTTAAAAATGATGGAAAATTTACAAAAGTTTATGAAATACAATTAGCTGACCATGTTCGTGCTCAAACTAGTTTAAATGTTGTTTTAGACAACATAACTCAATTTAAAATTATGAAAAAAAATTCACAAGATTCAACAACAGAAATGCAAGAAGAAGATTGCCAATATTTGGAAATATTAAACCACACTTGGGAGTTTTCAGAAAATAATGGCCAAACTTTTACTGTAACAAACTCTATACAACAAGATTCAAATTCACAACAAATAGGATTAATACAAGGAGGCGCTACAAAGTTACAAGGAGAAAATAAAGTTTTTTCTAAAGAAGACGTACAAAGAAATTCTAGTTTATATGAAAAATTTAAAGATCAATATAAAAAAAGTCGCAAAATAAAATTAAAAATTGAATTTAAAATTGATGAGGCACTAATGGAAAATAGTGGCGTTTGGAATGAAAAAAGTCCATTTTTAACAGAACAAAAATCAATAAAATTATTAGCAGCAATTAATTTACATACTAAAGAAGCAGTTGAAGGTACTTTCAAATAAAAATAATAAACATAAAAATATTAAAGAAAAAACAAATTTTTTTCTTTAATATTTTTTATTTAAAATTATTTATTTATCTATTATTTAAAAAATAGTATGATTAATTAAATTATAATAAATTTTTTTAATATTTATAAAAATAAAATAAATCAAATAATGAATTTATTTTTTAAAAATTACTATTTTTTTATATTTTAATCGTATTATAATAATTTTTTTATAAAAACTATTTTAATATCATTTTTAATTTTATTTTTTTGATAATTTATTTTTTATTGTAAATTTTTATTAACAATAAAATTAATTGATAAATTAATAAAAGATTAATTTTCATTTTTTACCCAAATTTAATTCTATGTTGTTAAAATTAACATATTTGGTTCAATTTAGATAACAAAAAAAGCTAAACTGTTTTAAAAAACAGTTTAGCTTTTTTTGAACTATAATTTATTTTGTATTTTTAAATATTGCCGAAAAAATTTGTTATTATAATAATATATTAAAATAATTTTTATAATATATGGTTATCTTTTCGAAATTTATTACTTTCTTCTTCATTCACGTGTCGAAATTCATGTATTAAAATTAAAGGTTTTGGTCCTTCTTCATTATTAATTAAAATTTCACATTCTAAAACTTTAATAATTTGTTTTGGTTGTAAAAAGAATTCTGGATTATCTTCATCTATATGAGTAAATTTTACTATTAACTCTTTTTTTAAATTATTATTGATTAATTTTAAAGAAGAATAACAGGATTCAGGGATGGTATTAGTAAACCATTCTTTTTTGGGCATTTGATTATGTTTATAATATCTTGCTTGAATTTCTAAAAGAAAATTTTTAATTTCTTGATGTTGGTTTTTTTCTTTTTGAGATAACATTATTTTAATAATTCTCCTTATTTTTATATTTTTTTATTATAATATATAAATATTTATTATTTTTTTAAAGTATTTTTTTGTTTTTGATTATTGATTTTTTAATTAAGTTAAAATATATTTGATTATTAACATTAATGTTTAAAGCTCTTTTATTAAAGTTAGAATATATTTTATTTGGTATATCTAAAAAACTATAAAAAAAATAATAAATATAATTTAAATAATGTTCTAAATAACAATAAAAAACATAATTTATCATTATACATAAAATTGATAATATAATAATTGTTTTATGTAATTTATATTTTAAATATTTATATATAAAATTATATATACACATCATCCTCCGATTATTTAAAGGCAAAATATTATTAAATTATTATTTTAATTGTATTTATTATTTTAAATATACATTATAAATTTAAAATAATTTGTTTAACATAATTTTAACATATAATTTTTAAAATTTCTACTAATTTAATTAATTTTTGTAAATAAAATTAAAATTTTTTGATGTTTTTTATTTTATTAATATTGTTTATCAACTAATTTCATTAAATCAACATTATTTTTATATTCTAAATAATTTAATTTTTTTAAATAATTTAAAGTTGTTTCCGGGATTAAAGATGATAATTTATCAAATTGACCTAAAACAAATAATTTTCTAACTTGAGTAGCTGAAATATATTTATTTTTAAATTTAAGTCTCGGAAATATAATTAATTCTAGATTATTTTGTTTTAAAATATTTTTCATAGTATTATTATAATGATAAGTAGTTAGAGAATAAGGTTCTTCTCCAACAAATCTTTTTTTAACTTTTAAAGCTTTGGCAATGTAATTGATAAAAATATACGTATCTAAAATAGTTTGTTGTTTAATAACTTCTTCTGTAGAAGGTAAAAAATAAGAAGGGAAAACATTTTTAGATATTAAGTAATTGCTACCTTCTAAAACAATTACATTTTTTATGTTGTTTACCCCTAATTTAACCATTTCTAAACGTTTTTGATAATCAAAAAAAGATCCTTCTTCTTTAACTACAATAAGATAAATGATGTCACTTATTTTTAAAGATTGTTTAATTAAATATTCATGTCCTTTGGTAAAAGGATTAGCATTAATAACAATAATTCCACTATTAGAAGATATTTTAGTTTGATTGTGAAGATAATCAATATATTTTAAAAATAAATCATGTCTGTTAGTAAAAAAACCAAAATTTTCATTACCATAAATTAATTCAAAACCTAAATTTTTAAAAATAAAAAAATAATCATTTTTGGTAAAAACAAAAACTTCATTAAAACCTTTTTGATAAATTTTTTCTATCATAAAAGTAATTAATTGATTAGCAATATTGTGGTTTTGATATTCTTGGGCAATCGCTAAACATTTTAAATTGTTACGATATCTGCCGACTGTCCCAATAATTTCTTGATTTTCCGCAAAAATTACTCCAAAATCATCAACAATATCTTTTTTCAAACCTTGGTTTTTTAAAAAATTATTAATTTTATATAAGTTTTTTTTATCACTAATTAAAATATATTTAATTTGGGGACATATCTCCATTTTATTTGACCACCTTATTTAATAATTTATTTAAACTTTTAAATAAATTATAACATTTTTTAAAATAAAATTTAAACTAAATAATTTAATTTTGTTATAATATAATTGTTAAAATTAGATTATAAAATTTAAAATTACTCAAATTTCAAAATAGAGAGTGGGTTTTTATAAAAAAATGAAAAAAATTTTTAATAAAAAGTTTTATTTTTTAAATAAATTTTTTATTATTTTAATTTTATTTTTTATTAATTATAATCAAAATATATTATATATTTGTGCCGCCGTTGAAGAGAAAGAATTAACAAAAAACATTGATTTATCTATAGAAAAAAATTTAGAAAAAGAAAAAACACCATCCAAACCAGAAAAAATAAATCAAAATAATAATAAAATGTATGCTTTTTTTGAAGTTATTACTAGTAAAAATCAAAATAAAATTAATCCTAGTGTAAATTTTTTATCAATGTCTGAGTTGCCCGAGACATCTAATTCACAAAACACAAATAATCCTTTTTACAATGAAATAAATTTATCTTCAGTTGATAATATTAATCCAGAAGTTATTGTTACGACAACATCTAATAATAATTTTAAATATAAAAATGTTTTAAAGTATTTATTATTAAGTGCAGTAAATATATTTTTTGGTTCTGTTGTTGTTTTTTTTATAAATTATTTTATATAAAATAATAATTAATTATTATAAAATATCATAATTTAAAAAATAAATTGATATAAAATTTATAATTTTAAAATGAAATAATATAATTAGACTATAAATATTTTCAATAGTCTTTTATTTATTTTTTTAATCTTTCTAAAATTATTTAATAAAATAAAAAAATAATATTTTTTATTAAAAAAAGAGGTTTTTTTAAGTATGAATCAAGAAATAAATAATTTTTATATAAAAGATCAAGAAATATTTGAACAAATTAAATTAGAAGAAAAACGTCAAAAAGAAACTATAAATTTAATTGCTTCGGAAAATTTTGTTTCACAAGATGTTTTAAAAACTCAAGGAACAATATTAACAAATAAATATGCAGAAGGTTATCCTGAAAAAAGATTTTATAATGGTTGTAATTATATTGATGAAATAGAAAAAATAGCTATTCAAAGAGTTACTGATCTTTTTAAAGCTAAATATGCTAATGTTCAACCTCATTCTGGTTCACAAGCAAACATGGCTGTTTTCCAAGCTTTATTAAAACCTAATGATAAAATTTTAGGTTTATCTTTGTCAGATGGTGGACATTTGACACATGGTAGTAAAGTAAATTTTTCTGGAAAGTATTATGAATCTTATTTTTATGGATTAAATCCTAAAACAGAAACAATTGATTATGAAGAAGTTGAAAAAATAGCTTTGAATGTTAAACCAAAATTAATTATTACAGGATATTCTTCATATTCAAAAATTATTGATTTTAAAGCTTTTCGTAAAATTGCCAATAAAGTTAATGCTTATTTAATGGCAGACATAGCACATATCTCAGGTTTAGTAGCTAGTGGTTTACACCCTTGTCCTTTAGAGGCTGAAGCTGATGTAGTAACATCAACTACACATAAAACTTTAAGAGGGCCCAGAGGAGGATTAATTTTAACTAATAGTAAAGAAATAATACAAAAAATTAATAAAGCTGTTTTCCCTGGTGGTCAAGGTGGACCTTTAATGCATGTAATAGCAGCTAAAGCTGTAGCTTTTAAAGAAGCTTTGCAATCTGATTTTATTAAATATCAAAAACAAATACTTAAAAATGCTTTCTTTTTTGCTGAAAATTTAAAAAAAAAAGGTTATCGAATAATTAGTAAAGGTACTGAAAATCATTTATTTTTAGTAGATGTAAAAAGTAAAAATCTAAATTTTACTGGTAAAAAAATATCTGATATTTTAAATCAAGTTAATATTGTAGCAAATAAAAATGTTATTCCTTTTGATAAAGAACCACCTCTTGTAACGAGCGGTATTAGAATTGGTACTCCTGCGATGACCACTAGAGGTTTTAAAGAAAATGAATTTGCACAAGTATCTGATTTTATTGATGAAGCAATAAAAAATCATAATGATTTAAATTATTTGAACCATTTAAAACAAAAAGTTATTACATTATCAAAAAAATTTCCTTTAAAAATATAAAAAATATTTAATAAAATAGTTAAAATATTCGATATTTTTAATTTAATAATAAAATATCATTTTTATTATGTTATAATAAATTTTGATGATATGTAATTTAATTTAATTATTGTTCTGACATTATTTATTTTTAATTTTAAAATAATATGAAATATGATTACTTAGTATTAAAAATAAATTTTCATAAAAATCTAGTTAATATAGGAGATTAGTGTTAAATGAAAAAAAAATTACACCCAATATTAAAAAAAATTTCATTAGTTTGTGCAACTTGTAAAAAACAACACGTTATTGATACTACAGTAGATAATATTCATATTGAGATTTGTGCTAATTGTCACCCTTTTTATACAGGAAAACAAAATTTTACTACAGTGGCAGGTCGAGTAGATAAATTTAATAAACGTTATCAAAATAAAACTAAATAAAAATTATTGTTAACAATAACTAATTATTTTAAAAAAATAGGATTTTAAAAAATGTCATATGATGAAAATAATTTAATTGAAATAATTTGTGGTCCAATGTTTGCAGGTAAAACAGAAAAACTAATAGAAATTATTAAAAAATTAAAAAATTTAAATAAAAAAGTATTAGTTTTTAAGTCTTATTTAGATACACGTTTTTCAAAAAAACAAGAATTAATATCACATAATCAAAATACTATAAATTCTTTTGTTATTAAAAAAAGTAAAGAAATTTTAGATTTTATTAAAAATGATACAGAAGTAATAGTTATTGATGAAGCACAATTTTTAGATAATCAAATAGTTGATATTGTAGATAGTTTAGCTAATAAAAATATAAAATTTATTATAGCAGGTTTAGATTTAGATTTTAGGGGTAAACCATTTGGATCAATGCCGAATTTACTCGCTATTGCTGATAAAGTAACAAAATTAAAAAGTGTTTGTTCTGTAAGTGGTAAACCAGCCAATAGAACACAGCGATTAATAAATCAAAAACCTGCTAAAAATAGTGAACCTATAATAATGACAGAAAAAAATAAAATTGTAAAATATGAGCCAAGAAATAGAAAATATCACGAATTAAAAAATAAATAGAATATTGAAAAAAAATTATGTTAAATGAAGACTTATTTTTTATGCAAGAAGCATTTAAAGAAGCTAAAAAAGCTTATTATAAAAATGAAGTTCCTGTTGGAGCTGTTGCTGTTTTGAATCATCAAATTATTGAAAGAACACATAATAATTGTGAAAAAAAACAAATTTTCTTTGGACATGCAGAATTTTTATTAATGATGAAATTAAACAAAAAATTTAAAAATCGTCGTTTAAATAAAATTAATATTTATGTTACTTTAGAACCTTGTCTTATGTGTGCAGGTGCATTAATTCAAACTCAAATAAACAAAATTTATTATAGTGTTAATAATTATAAATCCGGTTCTATTGATAGTATAATTTCTTTATTAAAATTAAATTATCCACATAAAATAATTACTGAATCAGGTCTTTTAGCTAAGGAAAATAAGATACTTTTGAAAAATTTTTTTAAAAATTTAAGAAATTGTTAATCAAAATAATAAACATAATAATAAATAATTTCTTGACATCTTGTACTTGAATAAATGAATAATGAATCTGGTCAGAACTTAATTGAAGCAGCCATAAATTATAAATTTATGTTAAAGATAACAAGATGTCAAGAAATTATTTATTATTGAAAAAACAAGAGGTTTTTTATATGAAATTATTTAATTTTAAAAAAAATAATAAAATAAAAATGTTAGATGTTATATTTAATTCTGTCGAAGGAGAACCTTTTAAAATTGAAGATTTTGAAAATGAAAAAGGTAAACATCGAATAGAGTTTTATTATATAGAACAGAGTAAATATAAAAACCCTTTAATAAATTCACGTCAATTTGTTGTTTATACAGCGGATAAAGGATTTTTTAGAGTATTAATAGATAAAGAATATTATAAAAATTTTAAAATTTTATATCAAAAAAAAATAAATATTATTTGGATTAATTTTATGATTTCTTTATTTGAAAAACAACTACAATTTCAAAAAAAATATTCTTTTTATGTTTTTATTAGTTTTATAATAAGTGTTTTGTTTTTGATTATAAATTGGAAATTAGACGTACTAGAAAATTATGCTTTTATAATAATATTATTATCGATTTTATTTCCTATTTTAGGTACTATTTTTATAACTAAAAAACAACAAAAATATTTTATATTATTAAAAAATGATAATTTAAATGAAACAATTAACAAAATAAAAAAAATTATAGGTTCTAAAGAATATGAAGAAATTTTAGAACAACAAAAAAATTATCAACCTAAATCTTTTAATGATGCAAAATAATCAATAAAAGGAGAAAATTTTATAGAAATGAATTATGATAGTATTGTTGTTGGTGGTGGTCATGCAGGAATAGAAGCAGCCTTAATTTTAGCGAAAAAAAACAAAAAAACTTTATTAATTACAGGAAGTTTAGAACAAATAGGTTGTTTACCATGTAATCCTGCAATTGGGGGACCAGCTAAAGGTGTAGTTGTAAGAGAAATTGATGCTTTGGGCGGTATTATGGGCCAAGCAGCAGATTTATCTCAAATTCAAATGAAAATGCTAAATAGTTCTAAAGGTCCTGCTGTTAGAGCTTTAAGAGCGCAAATTGATAAATTGAAGTATCCAAAAGTTATTTTAAAAATATTAAAAAAAACTAATAATTTAACTTTATTAGAAGGATTAGTAGAAGAATTAATTCTTAATAATAATCAAATTGAAGGAGTTAAATTAAATAATAAAAGTATAATTTTGGCCAAAACAGTAATTATTACAACCGGAACATATTTATCTAGTAAAATTTTTATAGGTGAAGATAAAATATTATCAGGACCTAATAATAATCCTACTAATTACGGAATTAGTAAACAATTAAAACAAAATAATTTTGAAATAATTCGTTTAAAAACTGGTACACCACCTAGAATTAAAAAAAATACTATTGATTATTCTAAAACTAAAATACAACATGGTGATGATATTTTTCAAACTTTTAGTTTTGATTCTCCTATTAACACAATGGGAAAACAAGAGCCTTGTTTTTTAACATATACTAATCAAAAAACTAATGATATTATAAATAAATATTTAAAACAATCATCTATGTATGGTGGTTATATTGAAGGGAAAGGGCCACGTTATTGTCCCTCAATAGAAGATAAAGTAGTTAGATTTTGTAATAAAAATCAACATCAAATTTTTATAGAACCAGAAAGTTTAAAGTTAAATGAAATGTATTTACAAGGTCTTTCGACAAGCATGCCTAAACACGTACAACATAAAATTTTAAAAACAATTTCGGGATTAGAAAATGCAGAAATTGTTAAATATGGTTATGCTATTGAATATGATGCTTTAAATCCTAATCAACTTTATCATAGTTTAGAAACTAAAAAAATAAAAAATCTTTTTTTTGCAGGTCAAATTAATGGAACTAGTGGTTACGAAGAAGCTGCTTGTCAAGGTTTAATGGCTGGAATAAATGCTAGTTTAAAAATAGAAAACAAACCACCTTTTATTCTGAAGAGAAATGAAGCTTATATTGGTGTTTTAATTGATGATCTTATTAATAAAGGAACTCATGAACCTTATCGTTTATTAACCTCAAGAGCTGAATTTCGTTTATTATTAAGACATGATAATGCAGATTTAAGATTAAAAAAATACGCTTACGAAATGTCTTTGATTAGTGAAGAAAATTATCAAAAATTTAAGACAAAAAAAGATAAAATTAAAGATGTTTTAAAACAAATAGAAAATTTACAAATAGAACCTAATGAAGAAAATTTAAGTTATTTATCAAAATTTAAATCTTCTTTAATTTGTGAAAAAACTAGTTTATCACAATTATTAAAACGACCAGAGATAAATACTCATTTTTTAAAATATTTTTTTAAAGAAAATATTGACCATTCTATTTTTGAACAAGTAGAAATTCAAACTAAATATCAAGGATATATAAAAAAAGCACAAAAAGAAGTTAATAAATTATTAAAATTAGAAGGTAAAGTTATTTCTACTAATATTGAATATCATAAAATTCATAATTTATCTAAAGAAGCACAAGAAAAACTAGATTTAATTAAACCTTATAATTTAGGTCAAGCATCAAGAATCTCAGGTATTAATCCTACTGATATTTCTATTTTAATGATTTATTTAGAAAATTATAAAAATAAAGTATCTTCTTTGGAATAATTTTAAATTATATTAAAAATAAAAATAATTTATTTTATTAAATAATTTGTTGAATAATAGAAACATAATTTAACAAAATGTAGTTTTACCAAAATTTTAATTTTTTAAAATTGAATAAATTTAACTCATTAAATCGATAAATATCGATTTTTTTTTTTTAAAAAAATGAAAAAATCAATAAATATTTTACGAAATAATAAAAAACTAAGGAAAAAAATCTTTTTTTAAACTATTTTTTTAAAAAATTATTTTTGAAGTATGATAATATATAATTTTAATTTTTTAATTTGATTATTGATTTTATTTTCATATTTTTTAAATAAAAAATTTGTAATCAAAATATAATAGTGATAGTCTAATAGTTAAATTATTAATTAATAATTATTTATTTTTTAAATTTTTCATAAAAATCAATACAATTAGCGACTAAATTTTAAAATTATTGTTATATTTTTTTTATATATTTGCCTATTAGTTGAATATTTTTTGTTTTTTGTTATAATTTTTTTCATATATTAATTATTATTTTAAATTTTAAATAATTTAATATTAAATATTTAAAAAATATGAATTAAATTATTATAAAGGAGAAGAAATATATAAATTGATTAGAATTTATACTAGTTTAAGTAGTTCTTCATGTAAGAAAGCTAAAAATTGGTTAGATGAACATAAATTGGATTATAAAGAGTTTAATTTAAATTTTTATAAAATTAATTATTTTGATATTAATTTTATATTAAAAAATACAGAACATGGTTTTACAAATATAATTTCTAAGAGGTCCAATATTTATAAAGAAAAAAAAATTGATTTTGAAAATTTAAATGTTATAGAGTTAAAAAATATTATTATTAAATATCCTAGTATTTTAAGAACACCAATCATTGTATGTGATAAAAAAATTCAAGTAGGATATAACAGTGATGATATTAGAATTTTTTTATCTAGAGATTTAAAACGTTATTTTATGAAAAATAAAAATTATAATAATTTTGAAGAATATCAAAAATTACTTAAATCTTATTTTTATAAAAAAAAAAAATAATTTAGATATTAAGTAATAATATTTTTTTATTTTATTTTATTGAAATATAATTTATTTTTAAAAAATAGCTATATCAATTATTTTTTTTCAACATCATTTATTATTTTTTTAATTTTTAATAATATTAATTAACATAATAATTATAAAATTTACAATTTAAATTAAAAATATTATAGAAAATATGTTTTTTATACAATTAATTTTCTAAAACATAAATAAATTTAAATTTATAATATAAAGTATAAATATATAAATTTTTTTTTAATCTTTATAAGTAAAAAACTTCATTAAACTCCTTAATAATATTTTCAACTAATAAAATTATTTAGAATATACTAAAATTTTTAAATTAAGAAATATTTTAAAAAAATATATTATTAATTTTTATAAAAACATTTATTTTATAATTTTTAGTAATTATATATATTAAATTTAAATAATTTTACATAAATTTTTAAAAATAAATGATTGAAATAAAATTTTTATTAGTAATTTTTATATTTATTATTAGAAGATAAAAAATAAAATATATTTTTTATCTTTTATATTGGATTTTTTAAAAAATTATTATATTTTATAATATACTTTTTTTAAATTTTAATTAAATCATTATTTAATTAATTTAAATTTTTAAAATTAATATTATTATAATTTTTATTATTTGATTATATTAATTATTTGTAAATAATATTAAAAAAATAATTTAATTTATGTTAAAATTACAATATCTAATTCAATTTTTATTTTTTAAATAATAAATTTTATAAAATAATAAATTATTGACATTGTTTTTTTTACATGTTATAATATATTTGCTTAAAGAAAATTTTTAATTTTTTAAAATAAAATAT